>CAMVIL010000239.1 GCA_947167535.1 uncultured Ruminococcus sp.
TTTTTGTTCATGTACTGTATCTCGTCGAGGTAGAGCAGCACGCCGTTTGCACCCAGAAGGCTGTGAGACTCTTCGATCACCTCTCTGATGTCCGCCGTCGACGCCGAGGTGCCGTTCAGGCGGTGCATGGTCATGTTGGTATTCTCGGCGATCATGCGGGCGACGGTGGTCTTGCCGCCTCCTGACGGTCCGTAGAAGATCATATTGGGTATCCTGCCGCCGTCGATTATGCGGCGCAGCGGCATACCCTCGCCCAGCAGGTCGCGCTGCCCGACGATGTCATCCAGTGTTTTGGGACGTATTCTTTCTGCCAATGGTATTGCCATAGTTTCTCCTTGTCCGCGTTATCGCTCCGCTGCGATACGCTCGTTATATGCCGCGGCATATAAACGCTGTGTTCTTTTATTCTGTGACCTCTGGCGCATACTTTAGCAGGTCCTCTGCCCTTACTCCGGCAGCACAGAGCCCGCCGCCTCGTATGCCTTGACGTAGAGCTGCTCCTGCACCGACGGGGCGCTCTCGGGGGTGCGCAGGCGCTTGTAGGAGCCGTCGGGGAGCATTTCCCTCGCCTGCATGGTGTCCGCCATCACGTCATTGAAGATGGAGACTATCCTCTCCCTCAGCGCGGGGTCGAGAATGGGCGCGGCTATTTCCACACGCTTTTCGGTGTTGCGGGTCATGAGGTCTGCCGAGCCGATGTATACCTTCGGGTCGGTCTTTCCGAAGATGTAGATTCGCGAATGCTCCAGAAGTCTGCCCACCACGCTTATTATGCGGATATTCTCGGTGTAGCCCTTTATCTGCGGACGCAGGCAGCAGATGCCGCGCACCGCCATGTCTATCTTTACGCCCGCCTGAGAGGCTTCTATCAGGCGCTTCATTATCTTGATGTCGGTCATAGAGTTGAGCTTCAGTCCGATGTATGCGGGCTCTCCCCTCTTTGCCTTTTCCGTCTCGGCGATGATATGGTCTATCACCTTGTTCTGCAGGCAGTTGGGAGCCACCATCAGCAGACCCGTCTGCTTTACCGTCTCGCCCATCAGCAGGCTGCGGAAGACGTTCACAGCCTCAAGACCTATCTCGCGGTCTGAGGTCATCACCGAAAGGTCGGTGTAGAATCGGGCGGTAGACTCGTTGTAGTTGCCTGTGCCCACCTGAGTTATGTACTGTATGTCATCGCTGCTGCGGCGGGTGATAAGGCAGAGCTTGGAGTGAACCTTGAGCCCGTCCAGACCGTAGATAACGCGGCAGCCTGCCTGTTCCAGAAGCTTCGACCACTTGATGTTGTTCTCCTCGTCAAATCGCGCCTTGAGCTCTACCAGAACGTCAACTTCCTTGCCGTTCTCGGCGGCTTCCTCGAGGGCTTCCACCACCTTGCTGTTCTTCGCCATGCGGTAGAGGGTCATCTGTATCGAGATGACGTCGGGGTCGCGGGCAGCCTGACGGAGCAGGTCGAGGAAAGGCGTGATACTCTCGTAGGGGTAATGCAGCAGCAGGTCGTGGGAGAGTATCTCGGAAATCATGTCGGGGGACTTTATAGCGGGCGAGCGCTGAGGTATGCGGCGCGGGTAGCTGAGCTTCGGCTTGTCGGCGAGGATATCCCGAACTCTGTTGACAGGCTCGGGGGACAGCGGAGCGTCTATCCTGAACACCCACTTCTTATCCAGTCTGAGGGCTTCGCAAAGCTCTGCGACGGCGGCGGGGCTGATATCGCGGGAGAGCTCCAGCTTGACGGGCGAGAGCTTCTTGCGGCGCTTTATCACCTCAGCCATATGGGCGCGGAAGTCTATCTCCTCGTCGTCCACCTGCTCCTCGTCGATGTCGGCGTTGCGGACTATCCTGATAAGCGACTTCTCGATGACCCTGTACTCGGGGAAGATATCCTCAAAGAAATGGAGTATCAGCTCGTCCACGCCCACAACAGCGATGCGGTTCTTGGCGCTCATTCCTGCGACGGTGACCGTCTGGGGGAACATCGGCGAAAGCGAGGGCACTATGGCTATCCTGCGCTTACCGCTTCTCGTCTCCAGCAGAGCGAAGCCGTAGACCTCGCCGCTTTTCATAAAGGGGAAAGGCTGACGCTTTCCGACTATTGCGGGGAACAGCAGCGGCTTTATGTCCTCTTTGAACTTCAGCCGAGCGAAGTCCTGTTCCTTCTTGGCGAGCCCCTCAAATGAGGAGATAGTAACGCCCTGACGTTCCACGAGGCGCATGAGCTCGGCGAAAGCGGCGTCGCGGCGTTTTTGCAGCCGCTGGGACTCTGCCAGTATCGCCGACAGCTGTTCCTTTGCGGTCATGCCGGTGCGGACGTCAACGGGTCCGCCTGCGATCATAGCGGCGTCCTTGAGTCCTCCGACGCGCACCATAAAGAACTCGTCCAGATTAGACTGAAAAATATTTATGAAGTTTAGCCGTTCGAGCAAGGGCGAGTCAGCATCCTCAGCCTCTTCGAGGACGCGCTCGTTGAACCTGAGCCAGGAAAGCTCGCGGTTGACATAGCAGGCGTACTTTTCCTGCTCACCCTTAACGGAATTGTTCTTCGACATACAGATACCTCCCGCCGATTTGTTTAAAAGCAATAAAAATTCGGCTGTGCGCACTTTTGTATTATATATTATATAACACGTTTATTAACGCATAGTGAATATGTAGTGTATTTTCTGTTATATAAATACGGATTCGGGCATTTTTGAAGCACTTTTGGGCTTTCAAGAAAGTTTACAAATATGTCAAAAAAAATCCGCTTAAACACTTGACAGCCGAAAGATTATGTGGTATAATATATTACGTTGTTCGGGGTGTGGCGCAGGTGGTAGCGCGCTACCTTGGGGTGGTAGAGGCCGTGGGTTCAAGTCCCGTCACTCCGACCAAACCTCAGTTGCTTTTAGCGGCTGAGATAAAGGTGTGACAACTAAATATTTCACATCTTTATCTCAACCGCTAACACGGTTGAGATTTTTATTTTAACAGCCCAAGCTGTATTGCGCTTTCTTACACCACACACCACGCGCTTTCGTTGACATTTGCTTGTCCGCACTCACTTGTTTGGTGTGAGCAGCCATATCTCTGTGGCTTACAAGCTCTTTTACAGCGTGTATCTCGGCTATGTTATTCTTGTTTGTTTATAACAGTGCTTCACAGCATGGTTATAAACGTTGCTAAGTGTATCTCACGATCGACTTCGCAACCAAGAA
>CAMVIL010000240.1 GCA_947167535.1 uncultured Ruminococcus sp.
CTGCCGACCGCAACATCGGCACCGTGCAGGCGCAGATATCCTACGACGAAACGGCTATCGAGTTCATCAGCTCCGACTTCGGCAACGGCGGCGGCGGTCTGGTGAATCTTATGGGATTCCCCGACAGCGCTTCCAACACCATGATGGTGAGCATGACCTTCCGCGCACTGACACCGGGAAGCTCTCAACTCGACCTCATCAGCGGCTCGGTGATGTCCCCAGACGGAGTGATGCTTTCAAACTCCATCAACGCCTATGCCTCGGTTACGGTGAGCGCCGCAGATGAGAACGCCGACAGCAAGTCCGACGAGAGCACCGCCTCAGACTCCGGCGATTCTGAGGACGAGAGAACGCCCTCACACCCTGACAGCAGGAACGTGGCTTCGGCTCAGCTGAAATCCATCACCCTCAGCGATGGTCAGCTGGTACCCGAGTTCTCATCCGACGTGTACAACTACACGGTGACGCTCCCCCACAACATCGACTACCTTTCTATCGACGCCGAGACCGCCGACCCCAACGCGGGGATATGGTTTGAGGGCTCGGAGTATCTGGCGGACGGCATCGTTCCGCGAACGATCACGGTTACTTCCCCCGACGGCAGCACAGTGAACGTCTACACGATAAGCGTGACGAGGCTGAGCGACGGCGAGAGCGAAGCCGCCGAGAACAGCGACGACGACGAGTTCGTCATCCCCGGCGACGAGGCGTACACCGACAGCGAGATCGAAGCGATCACGACGCTGTCTACCAAAACACCGCTGACACCCGACCGTCCCAAGTCGGATAAAACGGGAGTCGAGGAACTGCGCGACAAGCTGATGGTCCCGCTGATAGTTGCGATGGCGGTCATCATACTGGCGATCGTGATACTGGTGGTATGGGTACGCATGAAGAGCAGGAACAGACTGAAATAAATACAAAGACCCCCTCGGACGCACCTGCGAACGAGGGGGATAATTATTTGTGTGCAACTCCGTCAGTCGAAATCGTCTTCGTCGAACTTCTTGCCTTCCCAGCTCAGTCGGAAGAAGCTCTCGCGGTACTGCCGCGGAGTCATTCCCGTGTGCTTGCGGAAACAGGAGATGAAATGGCTGTGGGAACTGAAATTCAGATAGTTGCCGATGTCCAGCGGCGTGTAGTCGGAAAACTTCAGCATATTCTTCGCCGCCTGTATCCTTCTCGACATGATGTAGTCGGAGATGGTGACGCCTACTTCCTGCTTGAACAGCTTCGACAGATACTGCGGCGTCAGTCCCAGCTTATCGGCAAGCTCCTGTACACGTATGCCGTTGTAGATGTTGTTGTAGATAAGGTCGAGGCACATCAGTACGTGCTTCGAGTAAGCCTCGCCGGAGTTGACCTTCTGCATACGCTTGGTGTACTCGAGAAAGACCTCGCGGTGGATCTCCGAGAGCTGCTGCTCGGTGGTGCTTACGTCCAGACGGTTTATGTAGATGTCACTGATCGTGTAGGAAGTCTCCATAGGCATACCTGCCTCGATGCAGAACCTCGCGATGAGCGCTATCGTTATGACAAGATGGTATTTTACGTTGCGGACCGGATCCTGACTCAGCTTGCCGTAGCCCTCTACTGCAAGCGGAGTGTACAGCTCCTTTACACGCTCAATGTTGCCCGAGCTGACCGCCGAGTAAAACTCCAGCTCCTTTTCGTAGGGAGAGTGAAGCAGCCCCGTTTCGCGCTGCCTGAACTCTCTGTCGGAAAGTTCCTTATTAATACTCATTAGTTATCACTCCAGATTTTTGGGTTATCGGGTCGTCAGCGTACAATTCAGCGTTCACCAAAAACGCTGATCCGTTTATGCTCTCACAGGCTTGATATTAGTATATCATATTTTCCCCATTTTGTAAAGTAAGGCAGCGCTGTTTTTTTAACGCTGCCCCACTTAACAGGAATATGAAATTTGAAGAAACCGCTTTGTTATGTCTACTATGTCATAGTTTATACTAAAATCTTACCAAAGTATATAAAAAACATAAGATATCTTGCAATAATCAAAACATACTTGCAAATTTTCGCATTAAATTATAAAATGCTATCATTTGCAGGTATCTGATGCAGCAAATTTGATTTTTTTCACAAAATACTATTGAAAAACATTTCAAAATATGTTATAATAATTAGTGTATACCGAAAGGAGCTCGGAAATGGATAAAGCTACCAAAGCCAAGATCAACAAGATCGTTAAGAAAATAAAAGCTTCCCGCGAAAAGAGCAAGTCTCAGGCAGACATCCCCGAGACCGCCGACTTCCCCTATCAGGTGACGAGCCGAGCAGAGCGGCTCATGATCGGCGCAGGACTGGCAGCGGCTGTCGCTGTGCTGACCTCTAGTCCCAAGCGGAGGAGAAAGAAGTCCTTCATCGGACGCGCGAAGAAGTACTACGGCTGGCTCGGCGGACTGCTGGATGCCACCGTCGCCAAGCAGATGAAGATAGACAACGAACGCGAATTCGTCGATGAGGCGTTAGAGAACCTCAAGATAGAGGACGCGATAGAGTTCGACCTCTGAGGGCGCCGGCATGACGAAATACTTTCTCGAATACATAGCGTGGCTTGACGAACAGCTAAGCTCGCCCGACACCGACTACCGTCGGCTGATGGAGATACACCGCGAAAAAACGCGCTATTTCCAGCACGAGCGGCTGGTGCATCTTTTTGTGATGATACTCTTCGCCCTCTGCACGGTGGCGACCTTCCTGATAATCGTCATCACCGAGCGGATCATTCTGATACCGCTGGCGCTGCTGCTCCTCGGGCTGCTGATACCATACATCGCCCACTATTATTTTCTCGAAAACAACACCCAGAAGCTCTACCGATACTACGACCGTATCGCCGAAAAGCTTCAGGGTGACAGTCTATACAGGTGAATATATGTCCGAAAAATTGTACAGTAAACAAAGCTGGAAAGGCAGCGTGATAACCTCTCCCCTGCCGCCGACGCTGGTGACCTGCGGAAGCGGCGACAGCGCCAACGTGCTGACCGTCGCGTGGACAGGCATCTGCTGCACCCGCCCGCCGATAGTCTACATCTCGGTGAGACCAGAGCGGCATTCCTACGGTCTCATCAAGAACTCGGGGGAGTTCGTGATAAACCTCACAACTTCAAAGATGGCAAAGATC
>CAMVIL010000241.1 GCA_947167535.1 uncultured Ruminococcus sp.
AGCTCGAGCATGAGTATTTCCACTACATCCAGTCGGTGACAGGACAGCTGTGCGCGGCTATGAAGATACTCACGCTTATGAAGCGCGAAGCCAAGGCTCAGCTGCAGCTTCAGCAGAGCCTTGTGGAAATAAAGGAAAACAACCAGCTTCTCAGCGAGCTCTCTCGCATGGACGAACTGACAGGCTGCTACAACCGCCGCGGCTTCTTTGAGGAAGTCCGCAAACGTCTGCGTGATGAATCGAGAAACGGCA
Organism: uncultured Ruminococcus sp.; assembly: GCA_947167535.1. Taxonomy (GTDB): domain Bacteria; phylum Bacillota; class Clostridia; order Oscillospirales; family Ruminococcaceae; genus YE71. The sequence continues at coordinate 253 of CAMVIL010000241.1, forward strand.
GCGAAGCTGTGATGATCTTCGCCGATCTGGACAGCCTCAAAACGATAAACGACCGCTTCGGCCACGAAGAGGGCGACTTCGCGATACGCTCGGCGGGCGAGATCCTCAACCGCTCCTTTGAGGACGAGATCGTCGGAAGGATAGGCGGCGATGAGTTCGTTATGTTCTCATACCTCGAGAGCAGCATCACTATCCCCGAGATACGGCAACGCATAGAGAAGACAGGCGAGGAATTCAACAGGGAAATGTGCGCCGACAAGCCGTATATCGTGCATACCAGCGTCGGAGTCTACACCTTCCGCTGCTCGCCGACGGTGGCCATCAGCGAACTGCTCAGCCATGCGGATATACTGCTGTACGAGCAGAAAAAGCACAAGAAGCCGATAATCAAGGCAGAACTTGCCGCAGAGGGTAATGATACCCCGTGAAAAGTTAGCCTTGTGCTTGACAATGTTCTGTGAATATGCTATAATTCTGAATGTAGCATATCAATGCTAACTTAACCCGAAAGGAATTGATATAAATGATTTGTAATACCTGCGGAAGCCAGAATAATCCCGGAGTAAAGTTCTGCACAGAGTGCGGCGCTCCTCTCGATCAGGCAGCCGATGTTCCCTATGATGCTGCTGCCGAGCAGCCTGCTCTTGAGTCTCAGCAGCCCTACGGCGACCCCAATCAGTTCGGTGGTCAGGCTCAGCAGTCCTACGGCGACCCCAACCAGTTCGGCGGTCAGGCTCAGCAGACCTACGGCGACCCCAACCAGTTCGGCGGTCAGGCTCAGCAGACATATGGCGACCCCAACCAGTTCGGCGGTCAGCAGTACAATGCAGGCTTCCAGCCGCCCCCGATGAACGCGGCTTACGGCGGCATGGGCGTGGGACTCTTCCCCGAGAGAAGCCTCGGAATGGCTATCCTGCTCACCATCGTCACCTGCGGCATCTACGGTCTCTACTGGATGTACACTCTTACTGAGGACTCCAACAAGATCTCCGGCGACCCCAACCCCACCTCAGGCGGTATGGTAATACTGCTCGGCATCATCACCTGTGGTATCTACTCGCTTTTCTGGATCTACAAGCGCGGCGAGATAATCGACCGCTTCAATATGCAGCGCGGACTCCCCGACGGCAACAACGCCATCATCTACCTGCTGCTGTCAGTATTCGGCTTCGGCATCGTTTCCTACGCTCTGCTCCAGAACGAGCTCAACAAGATCGCAACAGGCAGAGTATAAGATGGACAAAAAAACACAGCGGCAAAAGCTTTTGCGGCAGACAGCCCTCTGGGCGGCGGCGCTTTTCGGCTACTTCATATTCAACCGCCTGACAGGGCTGGCGATCCCCTGCGTTTTCCGCAAGGTAACAGGATCGCGCTGTCCGGGGTGCGGCATTTCGCATATGCTCATACATATGTCAAAGCTTGAGTTCCACGAGGCGCTGCTATCGAATCCGCTGTTGTTTTTTATGATACCGCTGCTTCTTCTGATGCTGGCGGTAAAGATAATATTTCTTCCCCCGCAGCTTGAAGCGGGCAGCCGTTTTCTCAACGTTACCCTCTGGGTATTCGTCGGGCTGGCGCTTATATTTGGTGTGGTGAGAAACATTATCGGCATCTGAATATTATGATAATATCCCCGACGGGTCATTCCGTCGGGGATATCTGTTTAGCTGTTCTTTTGTATCATCAGCTCGATGAAATGCTCTGCGCCGCGAAGCGGTATCTGCCTCAGCCCGAAGCGGGCGAGGGTGCTCTCTGACAGCGGCGGGGATATCATGTAAGCGTCGGGAAGCGCCGATATCAGCCCGAGACATTCTATGCCCGCAGCTACCGTTATGCGCTTTGCCGAATGCTCCGCGCAGCTGTTTTCGCGGACTATCTCGGTCATGTCGGAAAGCTCTTCGGCGGAAAGCCCGCTGCCTGTCGAAAGCGGATCATCTGCCCCCAGAAGCACGACGGCGTCATACTCGGCGGCAAGCCGTGAGCTCAGACCTTTTTCGGCGAGCATTGCTTTCACAAGCGGTTCCCGCCCTGCGGGGAAGCGTATCACTGCGAGTCCGCACTCGCCCCTTGCGACGGCGTTTACAGCTTCCGTCTCGTCACCCACCGATATCTCGGTGCGGCGTGTGCCGTCTTTCACGAGCCTTGCCGCCGACTCAGCGGGATAATCCCGCGGCAGCATCAGACGCAGGGCACTCTCGCCCGCGAGCTTTCCTATCTGCCCGATCTCGGCGATGGCCTTTTCAGCGTGAGCGACAAGCTCGGCGCCTGCGGCGGTGGGGACTACGCCCTTTGAAGTGCGGCGGAATATGGTTATCCCCAGCTCCGACTCCATATCCTTTATTATCTTCGAGAGGTTCGGCTGACCGATATACAGCGCGGCGGCGGCTTTCGTCACCGAACCGTGCCGTGCGACCTCGACGATATATCTCAGGTGGGTAAGGTTCATCTGGAATTACCTCTTCTGTACATTATGAAATGGCGGGAGACAAGCCCCCGCCACATAATACCGATCAAATCGGCTGAATATCGCCCGAAGGCTTAAAGTGCCGCGAGGGACGCTTCGATCTTCTGCATCTTCTCCTGCGCCTTGGCGAGCTTTTCCTTCTGTGCAGCTATGAGCTGCTCGGGAGCCTTCGCGAGGAAGCCCTGATTGTTCAGCTTGCCCTCGAGAAAGTCGATGTCCTTCTGTACCTTCTTCTTCTCCTTCTCGAGACGCTCGCGCTCCTTGGCGGTGTCAACGATGTCGGACAGCGGAATGAAAATTCTCGCGCAGTCGGTAACGGCGGTAACGGCGTCGGGCATATCTGCCTTGTCGCCGATCTCCACCTCGCTGGCGGAAGCCAGTCTCTCGAAGAACATAACGCCCTGAGCGAAGATATCC
>CAMVIL010000242.1 GCA_947167535.1 uncultured Ruminococcus sp.
CACGTCCCGCGCGTCCTCTTCTGTTACTATTGAGGCGATCCTGCGGTAGGCTTCGATCCTGAGCAGGTCGCTCTCGATGTAGTGCTCGGGGATGTATGCGTCCACCATGATGTCGATGAGGCAGTCCTCGGGCGACGGCGGGGGAGCCTCGCCCTTCTGTTCTGCGACCGCTTCGTTGAGCATCTGCAGGTAGAGGTCGTAGCCCACAGACTCCATGTGCCCGTGCTGACGTCCCGAGAGAATAGACCCTGCGCCGCGTATCTCAAGGTCGCGCATGGCGATGTGGAAGCCCGAGCCGAAGCGGGTGAACTCCTTGATGGCTTCTAGCCTTCGGGAAGCTATCTCCGAGAGCACCTTGCCCCGCCTGAATGTCATGTAGGCGTAGGCGCGTCTGCTGGAGCGTCCCACTCGTCCGCGAAGCTGGTAGAGCTGTGACAGACCCAGGTAGTCGGCGTCCTCAATTATGAGGGTGTTGACGTTTGAGACGTCCACGCCGGTTTCGATAAGGGTGGTGCAGACGAGTACGTCTATCTCATTTTCGATGAGCTGCCGCCATATCTCGCTGAGCTCCTGCTCGGATATCTTGCCGTGAGCCACGCCTACTCGGGCGTTGGGGACGAGCTTTGCTATCTTGTCGGCGGTGCGGTAGATTGTGTCTATGCGGTTGTGGATATAGTAGACCTGACCGCCGCGCCGAAGCTCTTTGGATATCGCCTGTGCGATAACGCCGTCGTTGTGTTCGATGACGTAGGTCTGGACGGGTCGTCTGTCCTCCGGCGGGTCTTCGATGACCGACATATCGCGTATGCCGCTCATCGCCATGTTGAGTGTGCGGGGGATAGGCGTCGCCGAGAGGGTCAGCACGTCCACGCCGTTGAAGAGGGTCTTGAGCTTTTCCTTAGCCGCCACGCCGAAACGCTGTTCCTCGTCCACGATGACGAGCCCCAAGTCCTTGAAGCCCACGTCCTTCTGCACCAGCCTGTGAGTGCCGATGACGATGTCCACCGTGCCGCGCTTGAGTTCGCGTATCACCGCCGCCTGCTGCTGAGGCGTGCGGAAGCGGGAGAGCAGTTCTATCTTGACGGGGAAGTGCTCGAATCTCTTGATGGCGGTCTGGAAATGCTGCCATGCGAGGACTGTTGTCGGCACGAGTATCGCCACCTGCTTTGAGTCCAGCACCGCCTTGAATGCGGCTCTGAGCGCCACTTCCGTCTTGCCGAAGCCCACGTCGCCGCAGAGCAGTCTGTCCATCGGCGAGGGCTTTTCCATGTCGTCCTTTATCTCGTTGATGCACCTGAGCTGGTCGTCAGTCTCCTGATAGTCGAAGCGTTCCTCGAAGTCCTGCTGCCAGTCGCCGTCGGGAGAGAACGCGTAGCCCTGAGCCTGCTGGCGCTTGGCGTAGAGAGCGGTGAGTTCCTCAGCCATGTCCTTGACCGCCTTGCGGACTCTCGAACGGGTGTGCTGCCACTCCACCGAGCCCAGCTTGTGCAGCTTTATGCTCTTGTCGTCGCCGCCGGTGACATATCTGGTCACCAGGTCCAGCTGGGTGACGGGGACGTAGAGAATGTCGGTGCCCGCGTATTTTATGGTGATGTAATCCTTCTTGACGCCGCCGGTCTCGATGCTTCTGATACCCTGAAAGATACCAATGCCGTGCATCGCGTGGACGACGTGGTCGCCGTGCTTTAAGTCGGAGAGGGAGTTTATCTCCTCGCCGGCCTTGTGGCGGGGCTTTTTGCGCTTGGCGGTCATAGCCTTCATCTGGGTGATGACCGCGCAGCCGCTGTCGGGGTAGTCGATACCCGCCGACAGCGAGCCTGTGTGCAGATATATCCTGCCCTTTGTGAGGGAGTTCTCCTCCATATCCTCCGACAGCTGCACCGCGTCGAAGCCGTCGCTTACAAGGTCGCTGACGATTATCGGCAGCGTCTTTTCCGAGCCTGCCAACAGAAGCACGCTGTATCCGTTGTCCACGTACTCGTGCAGCTCCTCCTCGAGAGCGGTCATGCTGCCGCCCCAGCCTGCCGTCTGACGGCAGTCGGTGTTTATAAGTCTCTTGAAGCGGATATCGCCGTTCTGTCTGGCAAAAGTGTCCAAAAATACGGACTGCAATTTCAGTATAGCCGCATCAAGCTCGCCCTGAGCCATGTAGAAGCCCTCCAGCCGTTTGAACAGCACGCCGCTTTCGTACAGAAGCTTCATATCCTCGCTCAGAGTGGTCAGCCATGCTCGCAGGTTCTCGCACATCGAGGTGTACTCGCTCACCACGCAGACGCCCTGCGCGAAGTAATCGAACACGAATGCGGGCTTTTCGTAGGCGAGGGTGTAGTATTTGTCGAGGTTGGAAAGGCTGAGACCTGCTCCTGCGTATTCAATGTCGCGGGCGATGATGGGACGAATGACGTCGGTCTTCTTGCCGCGAACCGAAGCCGAGAGCTTCTCGAGCCTCGTCACCAGCTCCTCAGCCGACGGGAAAATCACCTCTAGGGCAGGGAAGACCCTCACCTCGTCGATGGGGTCGCCTCGCCGCTGGGTCTCGGTGTCGAAGTAGGCGGCGCTGTCTATCTCGTCGCCCCAGAGCTCTATTCTGACGGGCTCCCGCTCGGACACGGGGAAGATATCCACCACCGAGCCGCGCACCGAAAACTGCGCCTGCCCCTCAACCATATCGCAGCGGGTGTAGCCCCCTGCCGTCAGTCTCGAAACAAGCTCGTCCAGCTCTATCTCGTCGCCGACTCTGAGGGTGAAGGAGTACTTCTTCAGTGTCTCGGGGGGGACGGTAGCCTGCGCGGCGGCGTTTGCCGAGCAGCAGAGGACTCTGCACCTGCCGGTGCTGATGAGCGACAGAGCTTCTATCCTGCGCTGTTCGTACTCGCGGGAGACTCCCTCCATCGCGGCGAAGACGTATTCCTTCTCGGGGAAGACGCAGGCGGTCTGTCTGCCCGACATGGTGTTGATATCCGCAGCCGCCTTCACCGCCGAAGCCTCGTCGGCGCAAATCATCAGGACGGGGATATCCTCCGCGAGACTGCCCGCGACGTGAGCCTTGTGGACTCCCGAAACACCTGTGACCGATACGGGAGTATGTCCCCCCGTAACG
>CAMVIL010000243.1 GCA_947167535.1 uncultured Ruminococcus sp.
CGTCGGCGCGGAGACCCGCCTGAACAGACCCTTCTGCTCCATGGAGAGCAGCGTCTTTGATATCGTCGCGCGGCGCAGGCAGAAGCGTTCTTCCAGATCACGCTGGTAGATGTCTTCCTCCTCATGCCGTTCCAGATACCCCAGTATCCAGCTGTATGTCACGGTAAGCGCATCGTCATCGCTGACTTCGGAGAGTATCCTGCGCTGGATAAGGTTCGATATCATCCTGTATTCGCCCATTATCTTTTTCGGGCGCTTGTCAATATCATGCGGCACTTTGCTTCACCCCAATCACGAGAAATGTCAACCGGTCGTATTGTCAACCGGTTGACATTTATTATATCACATATAAGCTGTCTTGTCAAGCCCAAGGTATGACAAAGTAAACAAAGATATCCCTGCCCTTTTAGTACAATCTGCGCAGGCGGATATCACTCGCCGCTCATCTCTACCTGCTCGATAGCGGTGATGAGCCCGATGCGGCGGACGTGTCTCTCGTCGCCCGAGAAGGGAGTGTTGACAAAGCTGTCAACGATGTCGAGAGCAGTGCCCTCGCCGATAACTCTGGCACCCATGCAGAGGACGTTAGCGTCGTTGTGCTCGCGGGTGAGGCGTGCCGAGAATGTCTCGGAACAGCAGGCAGCGCGGATGCCCTTGAACTTGTTTGCCGCCAGCGACATACCTACGCCGGTGCCGCAGATAAGTATGCCCAGCATAGCCTCGCCGCCGCGGATAAGGTCACAGACCTTGCGGGCGGAGTCAGGGTAGTCGCACTTCTCTCCCTCGGCACAGCCTACGTCTATCACCTCAAAGCCGTTCCCCTCGAGGTGTTCCATTACTGCCTTTTTCAGCTGAGGCGCAGCGTGGTCGTTTCCAATAGCAATTGTCATCATATTCAGTCCTTTCCCGACAGTGAACTGCCGATTCGGTCATTCCTCATAGCCTATGAGGAAATCCTTCATAAAACTGCCGAGCGATATGCTCTTGCGGAAAACGCTCATGCAGTAGTACTTCTTTCTGTTGGAGTAGCCCGTCGAGCGCACGCGGGGATTGTATTCCCACAGCGTCCAGTCGAATTCCTTTGTCTCGGGCTCGGTGAAATGGCTTATAAGCCAGATGTCGTAGTATTCCGAAAAGTCCTTTCCGATATACCGTTTGTAGCAGTCGCTGTCGCACTGTATCACGCAGGTAACGCCGTACTCCTCCTCCACGCGGTCGATGAACGCCTGAAGCTGCTCGGCAGCCTGCTTCCTCTCGACGGGGCGCAGAAGGTATATCCCGTAGCGTCTGACCTTCACCATAGGTCTGAGCTTACCGTCCAAGTCGCCCACCTGACGGATATAATGCTCCGCCTGCTGTTTGCCGTCCTTGCCGAAAACGAACTCGTGATAGAATCCCGACAGCAGGTCGGTGTTGTTGGCGCCGCGGCGGTTGTCCTTATAGCGGGGGTCGGTGTACTCCGTGCCTCTCGTAGCGCGGATATAGACAAAGCTCATGCTCTGTCCCGCGAACTTCTCCCAGTCCACCTTTCCCAGCTTTTCCGTCACGACGGCTCCGCGGACGGGGTAGTCGCGCTTTCTCGGCTCGTTGAACCACAGCTCGCCGCGGTAGTAGAGAAACAGCACGTTGAGAAAAATGACCACCACGCAAAGCACTGCGACGCGGAACAAAAACTTCGCCAGCCTGTGCTTCTTAGGCTTCTTGGGGAGCTCGGGCTCCGGTTCCGGCTCGTATTCCGGCTGCATATAAGGCGGCAGCGCCTGCTCCGGTGGGATGTATTCCTGTCTGGCTGCCCGTCTGCGTTTTTTCTTCAGAGGCTTTGTCGGCTGCGGCGGAACAGGTCTCTGAGCCGGCGCAGGTCTCCTGCGGGAAGGCTCGGGCTGAGCCGCACCCTGCGGCGGGTAAGGCGGATACTGTCCCTGCGACTGCGCGGGGCGCTTAGGTCTCACGCCCTGCTGAGGAGCAGGTCTCCCGCGGGAAGCATCACGCTGTCCCGCGCTCTGCGGCGGGTAAGGGGGATACTGTCCCTTACTCTGCGTGGGACGCTTAGGTCTTGCGCCCTGCTGCGGAGCGGGTCTGCGGGGCGGAGTCCCCTGACCGCCCGTCGGCATACGCCTCGGCTCGGGACGGGCGGGTCTTTTGCCCGCGGTGTTTACCCTCTTTGTATCATCGGGGCGCGAAAACTCGTGGTTTATCTTGTTCTTCGCGCTTCCGTCAAGCCTGAAGTTGTCCTTGTTCATTCTTCTTATCCAGCCCCCTGGCTTCTCTGAGACAACTTGTCAGCTCGGCGAAATTACGGCTCTCAAGCTCATGACGTATCACCTCGGTGATCTCGCCGAAGGCCTTTCTGAAGCAGCAGGTCTCTTCCATGCCGCGTCCGCAGGCGTGCTCGTCTGACAGGCATCTCGAAAAGAAATATGTACCCTCAATCGCCTCGACTACCATCCGCAGGTTGATATCCTTGGGATCCATAGCTATCATATACCCGCCTCGGCTGCCCTTGTAGGAATTGACTATCCCCGAAGCCACAAGCTTTCTCAGGATCTTCAGAGAAAACCTGAGGGTGACGCAGCATCTCTCGGATATGGTGCCCGCGTCCAGCCTTCCGCCGTCCACGCACAGCTCCGAGACTATCCTCACTGCGTAGTCGGATTCTAGTGTTATATACATTTACATCTATACCCTTCTCTGTTATTATAATCTATCAGCAAAAATCTATAAGCAAAAAAATTTAATCGAGATAATCCTTGACCTTGTTGCTCCTGTTGGGGTGTCTGAGCTTTCTGAGCGCCTTGGCTTCGATCTGGCGGATACGCTCACGGGTGACCTTGAACTGCTGACCCACTTCCTCAAGGGTGCGGGATCTGCCGTCTATCAGACCGAATCTGAGTCTGAGCACTCTCTGCTCACGATCGGTAAGTGTACCGAGCACGTCTAACAGCTGCTCCTTAAGAAGTGTATAGGCTGCAGCATCTGCAGGCATAGGCACATTGTCGTCCTGGATGAAATCGCCTAAGTGGCTGTCTTCCTCCTCGCCGATAGGAGTCTCTAACGATACGGGCTCCTGGGAGATCTTCTGGATCTCTGCCACACGCTCAAC
>CAMVIL010000244.1 GCA_947167535.1 uncultured Ruminococcus sp.
AACAGCTCGGTGTAGCCCTCCGGCATATGAAGTGTCACAGCCACGGGAGGACAGTCGGCAGGCAGTCCGCGGAGTATGTGCGGGAGCACGTCAGTACTTCCCGCCGAGCCGCCTATCAGTATCAGGCGGTCTTCCACAGGCTTGACGAGGTTCACCTTCTTGAGCCTGTAAGGAGTGCCCATGCAGATGACCTCGCGGATATTGAGGGCGTTGCGCATAGAGTCTTCCAGCGTAGTGCGGAAGACTTCCAGCCCGCTGTTGTCGGGCTTGGGGACAAAGTCGGCAGCTCCCGCCGCCAGCATATCCCTCGCCGTGCGCTTGTCTGCGGTGCAGGCGATTATCGGCACGGGGTACTGGGGGATTATCCGCCTCAGGAAGTGCGGGCCCTCTATCCCGGGCATATGCCCGTCTAAGATTATCAGGTCGGGCTCGTATTTGTTTATGTTCGCGGCAGCTGTCCTTGCGTCCTCTGCGGTACAACAGACCGTGAATCCTTTCATTCCGTTGATGGTGTTCGAGAGGAACTGCACGAAGAACTGAGCGTCATCAACTATCATTACTCTGACATCAGACATTCTTCATTCACTCCTTTCTGTATATCGCCGACTGCACGCGCTTGTAGGGGCACTCTGCAGGGATAGCCTCTGCGTGACCTATGTAGAGGTATCCGCCATCATTCGTGGCGTCGTAAAAGCGCTGTATCAGCTGCACTACCGTTTCCTTGTCGAAGTATATCATAACATTGCGGCAGATTATAAGGTCGAACTTTTTCTTGAAGGTGATAGGCTCCATCAGGTTGTGGTACTTGAACACCACCTGCGAGCGGAGCCGCTCGTTTACGGTGTAGATGCCGTTGTGCTCGATGAAGAACTTCTTTCTCCAGCTGTGGGGCAGAGACTCCACCGCTGCTCTGGCGTAGCTCCCCCGCTTTGCCGCCAGCAGAGCGTTTCTCGATATATCGGTAGCGAGGATGCGCCTGTCCCAGTTGTTGGGACGGTCGGCGAAGTACTCTTCCATGCAGGCGGCGAAGGAATATGCCTCGTTGCCGAAGGAACAGCCCGCACTCCAGATGCAGAGCTCGTCGCCTGTTATCCTGCGCTCCATCTCGGGGAGGAAGACCTTCGAGAAGTGGTCGTAATGCTCCTGCTCACGCAGGAAGTAGGTGTAGTTGGTGGTGAGGCGGTTGATGATGTTCGCCATCTCGCCCTCGCCCTCTTCACAGAACAGCGCATTCAGGTACTCGGTATAGCTGTTGAATCCACGGTCGGAGACATAGTTAAAAAGCCTGCTCTCGACCATAGTTTGCCTGCCTTCGAGATTCAGACCGTATTTATCCTTTATGTACAGCGACAGCCGCAGGAACTCCTCTTTCGTCATGGGCTCCAGCCGTCGCTTGAAATAGCTTCCGGTCGGTACGTTGTTCGTCATTTTGATTCCTTTCGCGGGGACGTGGGGTTACCCTATCTTCACGTCAAGGTCGATGAGTTTTTCCACATTGAAAAGCGAGATGCGGGTGCCGTCGGGCTGGTTTATGAATCCCAGAAGCACGCTGTCCTCGTCAAGCGCCATGAAGTTGCTCTCGCTGTCGTACTCCACCGCCGTCACCGCCTCGTCTATCCTCAGCGCGAGGATATCCTCATCGTTCTGTATCAGCATAAGGCTGGTCTTGTCAAGCTCGTTCTCGTTTATCTCGGCGGGCGGCTGACCCATTCTTTTGCGAAGATCCATCACAGGTATGACGTCGCCCTTGTGGTTGATGACTCCCGTAATGCAGTCGGGCAGTCCGGGTATGAAGGTCTCACCGCCGCGGCTGTTTATCTCGATGATATTATCCATATCCACAGCAAAAGCCTCGCCGCCAGAGAGGAAGGTCACAGCTCTTCCGCTTCTCTCATCCATGGTCATCTGCCCCCTCTCAGTACCTCATTCACATCTATTACGGGTATGATACTGCCGTCGCCCAGAACGCTGGTGCCGAACAGTCCCTTTTCCTTGAGCCCGAATCCCGCAAGATAGTGCGAGAAGGGCTTTATTACTATCTGCATCTCCTCAGTCAGAGCGTCTGCAAAGAGTGCCGCGTGCTCGTCCTCGTCCCCCGAGGTGTCGCAGAGGAGTATGATTCCGTCGGTGAGAGGAAGCTCTTCCTCCTCGGTGCCGAAATGCCTGCCGAGGCGTATGACGTTGTAAAGCTTGTTCTCGCCATGACGGCAGACCGCTTCCCTGCCCTCGGGAGTCTTGACCGTCTGCTCCGGCTCGGGTCTGAACGCCTCACGGAGTGCGGTCATCGGTATAGCGTATTCCTGACCGCTCACCTTAACGCCCATGCAGGTGCTAACCGACAGCGACATCGGCACGCGTATAGTGAATGTCGAGCCGACGCCCAGCTTTGAGTCAACGCTCAGCGAGCCGCCTATCTTCTCTAAGTTCTTCTTGACGACGTCCATTCCGACGCCGCGTCCCGAGTATTCGGTGACCTGTGTATTGGTAGAAAAGCCCGCCGCCATGATAAGCCCGAAGCAGTCCTGCTCGGTGTATTCGCTCTCGGGCTTGGTGAGTATTCCCTTCTGTCTGCCCTTTTCCAGCAGTTTCTTAGCGTCCATACCCGCGCCGTTGTCGGCAACGGTTATAACAACGTCGTTAGAGTCGTAAAACGCCGACAGCGTAACGGTAGGCTCCTCGGTCTTGCCCGCCGCGCGTCTTTCCTCGGGAGTCTCGATGCCGTGGTCTACGGCATTTCGGGTGAGGTGCATCAGCGGGTCGCCCAGCATATCGTTGACCGACTTGTCGACTTCGGTGTCATCGCCGACAAATTGAAGCTTCACGCCCTTGCCCAGCGTCTTGTTCATATCGCGCACGACTCTGTTCATCTTGGAGAAGGCACCGCTTATCGGCACCATGCGCACGCTCATTACCATATCCTGAAGCTCGTCGATGAGCTTTTTCAGCTCGCGTGCCGACTTCTCGAAGCCGGGCATGGAATTGCGGTAGGGAGCAAGCTCCGAATTGTGCAGAACTCCCGACTGCGCGATAACTATCTCCTGCGACAGGCTAACCAGCCTGTCCAGCTTCTCGAGCCTTACGGCAAT
>CAMVIL010000245.1 GCA_947167535.1 uncultured Ruminococcus sp.
AATGTCCTCGGCGGCTTCTTCCGACTTCATCGAACTGCCTCTGTGGCTGTCGGTGCCTGTCTTTGACGGCGAGCAGACCATCTTCTTCAAGGCGAGCATGAAGATAACCGCCGAGGAGATAGTCTTTGCCTACATAATGGTGGCAGCCCTCGTGGCACTCATGCTTCTGATATTCCTCGTCATGATAATAGACGCCGTCTCCAACGCCGTCACACAGAACAGGATAACCCGACTCTTCTTCACTGACATCGTGACAAAGGGTCACAACTGGATGTGGTACCTCTACCGCGGTGAGCAGGTCATCCGCAGGAGAAAGTGGCTCAAATCGGGACTGGCGGTGGCTAACATCTGCTTTATCAACTACCGCAGGTTCTGCGTCTGCCATTCCATCGAGGAAGGCGAGCTGATATTGCAGAAGATATATTTCTGCATTAATTCCCAGATGGGCAAGAAGGAGCTCTGCGCCCACACTTCCGACGGAAGCTACGCGCTCATGCTCAGATACAACGACGAGGCGATGCTCCGTCAGAGGATAGCAGATATCCTCAGCAGACTGGACTCCCTTGACATGGGTCACAAGTTCACATTCCATGCGGGTGTGGATATCATAACCCTGCCTGACGAGAGCGCTCTGAAGCTTCTCTTCAAGGGCAGCGACATCGACCTTGAGCTGGAATACAACAACGCCTGCACCGCGCAGGTGAGCATAGAAGGCAGTGACGACAGCGGCGCGGCTTACTTTGACGAGAAGTTCGCCGAGGAGCAGAGGTGGATAGACACCGTTCAGGAGCGTCAGCAGTCCGCCCTCGCAAACCACGAGTTCGTCATCTACTACCAGCCGAAGTACGACCCCCGCACCAACACCTTAAGGGGCGCCGAAGCGCTGATACGCTGGCAGTCTCCCGATCTGGGGTTCATCACTCCCTATAAGTTCATCCCTCAGTTTGAAAAGAACGGCTTTATCACCGAGATAGACCACTACATGATATCCAACGTGGCGAGAGACCAGCGCAGGTGGCTGGACATGGGCTACAAGTGCGTGCCGATATCGGTAAACGTATCCAGAGCGCACTTCATCGAGAGCGACTTGGCAGAGCAGATACGCGACATGGTTGACGCGGCGGGCACGCCCCGCGATCTCATCGAGATAGAGCTCACCGAGAGCGCGTTCTTTGATGACAAGAAGGCGATGGTCACTACCATCAACAGGCTGAAGGAGTACGGCTTCTCGGTTTCGATGGACGATTTCGGGTCGGGATATTCTTCCCTCAATTCGCTGAAGGATATGCCGCTGGACGTACTCAAGCTGGACGCGGAGTTCTTCCGCGGCGAGATGGCAGGCACCGACCGCGGCGAGATAGTCGTATCGGAAGCCATAAAGCTGGCGAAGAGCCTGAATATGCGCACCGTCGCAGAGGGCGTCGAGGCGAAGGATCAGGTAGAGTTCTTGGCGTCGCAGGGGTGCGACATGATACAGGGCTACTTCTACGCAAAGCCTATGCCTGCGGGTGACTACGAGCAGCGTATGAAACAATAACGGCATGACCGCCAAGGTCATTGTGCTGAAACATAGGAGGATACAGATATGAAAAAAGCATTGGTAGCATATTTTTCTGCGGGCGGCAGGACTGCTGCTGCGGCAAAGGTACTGGCAGAAGCGGCAGGCGCTGACATCTACGAGATCAAGCCTGCGGTACCCTACACAAAAGCTGACCTCAACTGGCAGGACAAGCAGTCGAGGAGCAGCAAGGAGATGAGCGACAAGAGCTCGCGTCCCAAGCTTGCCGATTACGACGCCGACGTCGCCGACTATGACACGGTGTTCGTAGGCTTCCCCGTATGGTGGTACATCGCGCCCACCATCATCAACAGCTTCCTCGAGAGCTACAACTTCTGCGGAAAGAAGATAGTGCTCTTCGCCACATCGGGAAGCAGCGGCTTCGGCAGAGCGGTAGAGTTCTTAGAGCCCAGCGCTCCCGGCGCCGAGATAGTCGAGGGCAGGCTGCTCAACGATTCGCCTACTGTCGAGAGCCTTAAGGAATGGCTCGCCGAGCTTTGATACAATAAGGAATATGACACAGGAATAACGAAATACAGGAGGAAACCAATATGCCAAATCCCATCCTGCCGCTGTGGGAGTACATTCCCGACGGCGAGCCGAGAGTCTTCGGCGACAGAGTATACCTTTACGGTTCCCACGACCGCCCCGCCTGCGAGGGCTTCTGCGACTTCAAGCTGAAGGTGTGGTCGGCGCCCCTTGACGACCTCAACAACTGGCAGTGCCACGGCGACAGCTTCCGCACCAAGGACGGCGGAGAACGTCCCGCCGACCCCGACTGGACTCGCCGCGAGTGCTTCGCTCCCGACGTTGTCGAGAAGGACGGCAAGTACTACCTCTACTCCTACATCGTAGGCTCCAAGGGCGCGGTGGGAGTTTCCGACAAGCCCGAGGGTCCCTTTAAGTGTCTGGGTCAGTACCTCTACGACGAGGACACCGAGATAGGTGACGACGGCGTCTTCAACGATGCGGGTGTGCTGGTGGACGACGACGGCAGAGTCTACGTCTACTACGGCTTCACCGCGTCGAACATGAACGAGATCGACCCCGCCGACATGAGGACGGTGCTGAAAAACACCTACAAGCGCCCCGTCATCGACGACACCGAGGCGGCGCCCGAGGAGCAGAGGTTCTTCGAGGCAAGCTCCCCGAGAAAGATAAACGGCAGGTACTACCTCATCTACTCCCCCTGCAGGGGAAGCAGGCTGGCATACGCCACCGCCGAGCGCCCCGAGGGGCCCTACACCTACCGCGGCTACATCATAGACAACGGTGTGGACTATCCAGGCGGCAACGACCACGGTTCGGTGGCCTGCGTGAACGGTCAGTGGTACATCTTCTACCACCGCATGACCAACAACACGATAATGTCCCGCCGCGCCTGCGTAGAGCGCATCGAGATACTTCCCGACGGCACTATCCCCACGGTGGAGATGACCTCGCTGGGATTTGAGGACTCGCTGAACCCCTACCAGCCGACCCCTGCGGAGCTGGCCTGCGTACTGAAAGG
>CAMVIL010000246.1 GCA_947167535.1 uncultured Ruminococcus sp.
CATTTACAATGACCGATTTTTCAAAGATCGGGCTTACTTTCGGACAGTGTTTCAACATTGACATGAGCACCGTCGGTATTGTGAACTTTATAATAGTGGTATTTTCTTTCCTGTTTGTGGATCTTTTCGATACTCTGGGAACGCTCATAGGAGTCAGCACCAAAGCGAATATGCTTGACAAAAACGGAAAGCTCCCCGGCATCAAGCCTGCGCTTCTGTCGGACGCCATCGCCACCACAGGCGGCGCCATTCTCGGCACATCCACTACCACCACATTCGTAGAATCTTCGGCGGGTGTGGCAGCAGGCGGAAGAACGGGTCTTACCGCCCTCACATCGGCAGTACTGTTTTTAGCGTCTATGCTCTTTGCGCCGATATTTGTAGCTATACCGTCATTCGCAACGGCACCTGCGCTGATAATCGTAGGCTTCCTCATGTTCTCAACCATCACCGAGATCAAGTTCACCGAGGACAGCTACACCGAATCTATCCCCGCCTATCTTTGTGTAATAGCCATGCCGCTGTTTTACAGCATTTCCGAGGGCATTGCGCTGGGCGTTATCTCATACGTCATTCTCAACGCAGCCTGCGGTA
This sequence comes from uncultured Ruminococcus sp., assembly GCA_947167535.1. Taxonomy (GTDB): domain Bacteria; phylum Bacillota; class Clostridia; order Oscillospirales; family Ruminococcaceae; genus YE71. The sequence continues at coordinate 595 of CAMVIL010000246.1, forward strand.
AGGCAAAGAAGGTCAACCCGCTGATGTACGTTCTGGCGGTGCTGTTTATTCTCAAATACATTTTCTTATAAGACCTTCTTCCCGCTTTGATACAACAACACTTAAAAATAAGAGACAAAAACAAAGGAGTCTTAACTATGTCAACCTATCATTTAAAGGTCGCGGGACTTGACCGAGAGCTTCCCCTCTGCCACGTCAGTGACAGTCTTGATATCGCCGCTTTCATCATGTTCTCCGACGTCGAACTGACCGTCGCCTGCAGCAAGGAGCTGCTAAAAAAGGTGCCAGAGTTCGACATCATCGTCACCGCAGAATCGAAGGGTATCCCGCTTGCCTACGAGATGTCAAGACAGTCTGGCATGAAGTACATCGTGGGGCGCAAGTCGGTGAAGCTTTATATGACCAACTCGGTGGGAGTGACGGTGAAATCCATCACCACCGAAGGCGAGCAAAAGCTGTTTCTCTCCTCAGAGGACGCGGCGGACATTGCCGGCAAGCGCGTACTGATAGTCGACGACGTGATAAGCACCGGCGAGTCGCTGAGGGCGCTTGAGGAGCTTGTTAACGCGGCAAAGGGCAACATAGTCTGCAAAGCGGCTGTCCTCGCGGAAGGCGGCGCTGCAGACCGTGATGACATACTTTTCTTAGAAAAGCTTCCCGTCTTTCCCAGATAAAAAAATCACGGACGAGCATCGATCGGATGCCCGTCCGTTTTTTACTTTTTACTGCTCTTCGTTCACCACATGAACTTCAAGCTGTTCGTAGGGAATGGTTATCGCGGCGCCGTCGAAGGCAGACTTTACCTCGGCAAGCAGCCCGTAATACGCCTCCCAGTAATCATCGGTCCTGACCCATACGCGGAGCAGGAGTTCAACAGAATGGTGGTCGTGTTTGCTCATTCTGATGTAGGGCTTCTGAGGCTTGTCAAGGGTCAGCGAGTTTGCTGATACCGTGTTCAGCAGAGTCTCTCTCGCAAACTCAAAATCGTCATCGTAGGAGATGTTGAACCTGAGTTCGAGGCGGCGTTGATCCTCCTGAGTGAAGTTGGTTATCGTCTTCGAGGTCATCGTCGAGTTAGGGATAATGACCGCCTTGTTGTCAAGAGTAAGAAGCTTAGTGTTGATTATGGATATCGACGCGACGTTGCCCTCTTTGCCGCCGATCTCGATGTAATCACCCACCTTGAAAGGACGCGAGAACATCAGAATGAATCCGCCTGCGACATTTGAAAGGCTGTCGCGGAGTGCCAGACCGATCGCCAGACCCGCAGTACCCAGCGCCGCCACTATCGAGGACATTGGCACTTTGAGCTGAGAGAGTACCATCACGGCGAGAATAACGAACAGCGCCGCCTTTGTCACCGAGATCAGGAACGACCAGCCTGTTTTGTCAAGCTTTGTGCGGGAAAATGCCGCACGCATAAGCTTGGTTATCAGGCTGATGACCAGAAATCCCACCGCAAAGATTATCAGCGCATATATGATATTCGGCAGGTAGTCCAGCAGCTGGTTCAGAAGCTTTTCAAGCATAAGCGCACTCCTTTAGCAAAACAGGCGGCAACTCGGCCGCCTGTGGATTGATCTGTTTTACTTGCCCTGATATTTGTCGAGCAGGGCGTCTATCTTCTTGTGGGGGTCGATAACGTCGGAGATAGACATATCGTGGTTAAGCGAAGCGATGTAGTATGCGATGTACTTGGAGCAGTCTACCTCGTGGAACCAGGGTGCTTCAAGCAGCTCGGGGCGGCGGTAGGTGAGGTTGGTACCGAACACAGCATCAATAGTGCCGTCCTTGTACTTCTCATCGAAGATCTCTATACCGTTGGTGAAGATACCATAGGTAGCATAGCAGAAGATACGTCTTGCATTGCGCTTCTTCAGCTCGATTGCGATGTCGAGCATCGAGTCACCGGAAGAGATAAGGTCATCGGCAATGAAAACGTCCTTGCCTGCAACATCGTTGCCCATATACTCGTGAGCGACGATGGGATTGCGTCCGTTTACGATGGTGGAGTAATCACGTCTCTTATAGAACATACCCAGATCAACGCCGAGAACGGAAGCATAGTACATATTTCTGCCGATAGCGCCCTCATCGGGGGATACGATCATGAAGTTATCCTTATCGAATTTGAGGTCTTTGATGGTGCGGGTCATAGCCTTGAGCACCTGATAGGTAGGCATGATATTATCAAAGCCTGTCAGCGGGATAGCGTTCTGAACTCTGGGATCGTGAGCGTCGAAGGTCACGATATTCTGTACGCCCATTGCCGCCAGTTCCTGCAGAGCAACTGCGCAGTCAAGAGACTCACGATAGGTACGTCTGTGCTGTCTGCCGCCGTAAAGGATAGGCATGATAACATTGATCCTGTGTGCCTTACCGCTTGCAGCCTGAATGATCCTCTTGAGATCCTGATAGTGGTCATCGGGAGACATGTGA
>CAMVIL010000247.1 GCA_947167535.1 uncultured Ruminococcus sp.
CGTACATCGCGCCTACGCCTCGTTCGCCCTCAGCCACCGGGAACCCGAACGCAAAAGCCGAAGAGCTTGGCATGACCGACAGCCACTTCTCCAACGCCCACGGGCTCTCGGGGGACAACAACTACACCACCTGCCGCGACATCGCCAAGATGTGCAGCTACGCGCTGGAGACATATCCGCTCTTCAAGAAGGTGGTCGGCACCTTCGACTACACCCTCTCGCCCACAAACTTCCACCCCGACGGCACCTACATTTACAGCACCAACTACCTGCTCAGCTCCAGTCCCGAGAACAAGTACTACTACAGCTACTGCAAGGGCATAAAGACAGGTACCCTCGACGTGGCTGGACGCTGCTTTGCAAGCTACGCCGAATTCGACGGCAGAAGATACCTGACCGTCACCATGGGTGCGCCTATGTACAAGCTGGACGAGGACTACCAGAAGGGCATCGAGAATCCCTCTTCGGTGTATTCTGACGACCTGATATACTACAACCTTGTAGACCACATCAACCTCTACGAGTGGGCGTTCACCTACCTCGACGACACCGAGCTGGTGGACAAGAACAGCGAGCTTCGCGAAGCCAAGGTCGAGTTCGGCGAGTCGGGACGCGACTACGTCACCCTCAAGCCGGAGCACGGAATGTCCATATCCTACCCCTCCTACCAATCCAAGAAGGACATCACCAAGACAATCGACGTCTACGACAACATCGTCGCTCCCGTCTACAAGGGAGATAAGCTGGGCGAGCTGACCCTCAGGTACAAGGACGAGGTCATCGCGACGATACCGCTGGTGGCGACTGAAAACGTCAACCGCTCAAAGCTCGACGAGAAGAAGGAAGTCGCAAAGGCATTCCCCTCATCCACCGAGTTCAAAGTGGCTCTGCTTCTGATAATTCTCTTCGCACTTATCGTGTTCATTATTCATGTGATGATAGTGCAGAGCAAGTACCGCAAGAGAGACTGAGATGTCGTTAACAGTAAGTTTACATATTATTCATTCCAAGTTACCACTTTCTGTGTCAAACAGTTGTATAATGTAAAGCGTAAAATTAAATATCCGAAATCCTATGAGCAAAAGTAAGTAACCTTCGGAGATGTTTTCAGAGAGTGCGCGGCTGGTGTGAGCGCATAGCGGGAACGGGGGCGAATGGATTTGTGAGGAGCATCGTGAAAGGCGGACAGCCGAGTACCGATCGCCGCGTTTCCTGCGTTAGTGTGACAGGGTATTTCTCCCCGCTTGTCGAGTCGGAGCGTACCTGCTGAGGCGGCATAACTGCCGTAAATTTGGGTGGCACCACGAGTAATTCGTCCCATAGCATGATAATATGCTATGGGACTTTTTTAATGCAAAAAATCAAAACGGAGGTATTAATATGCTGTATCCCGAAATCCAGACCGTCAAAGAACTGCTGAAAGTATATCGCAATGTGCCGACATTCTACGAGCTCCTGATGGATTCATATACGCCAGTTCACCTTTTCAATGCTCTGCACGAAAGGTATGAGAACTGCTTCATTCTCGAGTCGGTCGACAACAAGGATCAGTGGAGCAGATATTCCTACATCGGCATCGAGCCGAAGCAGAGGATCACACTCGACAAGCACAAGGCTTACGTCGAGGAGCTTTCGGGCGAGCGTGAGATCACCGATGTGGACGATCCCATCAGCTTCTTCTCGGGTCTCATCGAGAAGAACAAGGCACCCCAGTTCCCCAACCGTCCCAAGCTGACAGGCGGCATGATGGGTTACTTCAGCTACGACGTAGTCCGCTACTTCGAGAAGACCCTCGGCAACCCGCCCACCGATGATCTGGGACTCCCCGACGCCGAGCTGTTCAACTACGACAAGCTGGTGGCTTACGATCACCTCACCAACAAGGCGGTCATCATCTTAAACGTAAACGCAGACGATGACACAGACGCCAAGTACGCTGAGTGCGAGCGCAAGGCGGCGGAGATCGAGGAAGTGCTCAGGAGCTACGTGCCGAAACAGCGCACCGCAAACGCTTCCCCAAAGGAGCTGACCATCACCTCGAACATCAGCCACGAGCAGTACCTCAAGAACGTCGAGACCGCCAAGGAATACATCAGAGCGGGCGACATCTTCCAGGTAGTTCCCTCCCAGAGATTCGAGATACAGGATCCGCCCAACAGCTTCGACGTATACAGAATGCTGAGAAGCACCAACCCCTCGCCCTACCTCTACTACTTCGAGTGCCTCGACTACGCTTACGCGGGAGCTTCTCCCGAGATGCTGGTGTCGGTGGACGGCAGACGTATAGTCAACCGCCCCATCGCAGGCACGATAAAGCGCGGTGCGACTCAGACAGAGGACATCGCCAACGAGAAGCAGCTTGTAAACGACCCGAAGGAACGCGCCGAGCACACTATGCTGGTAGACCTCGGCAGAAACGATCTCGGCAAGGTCTCGAGCTTCGGCACCGTTGAGGTGACCGACTACATGGTAGTTGAGAGATACTCGAAGGTCATGCACCTTGTATCCAACGTAGTCGGCGAGCTTGCGGAAGACAAGAAGCCGATGGACGCGCTGATGGCAGTCCTGCCTGCGGGTACCCTCTCGGGTGCGCCGAAGGTAAGAGCGATGGAGATAATCGACGAGCTGGAGACCACCAAGCGCTGTCTCTACGGCGGAACGGTCGGATATCTCGCAAACGACGGCCACATCGACACCTGCATCGCGATACGCACAGTCCTGTTCAGAAACGGCAAGGCGTATGTTCAGGCGGGCGGCGGCGTAGTGCTTGACAGCGTGCCCGAGAACGAGTACATGGAAAGCGTGAACAAGTCGATGGCAGTAATCAACGCCGTCAAGGAAGCCGCAAAGCTTTAAACCAACACATCACAACAATAATTATATATCATAGGAGAAAAAAATAATGGCAGAAAACAACATAATCTTGACAGGCGACAGACCTACGGGGTCGCTTCATCTGGGTCACTTTGTGGGCTCGCTGAGCAAAAGAGTCCGCCTGCAGAACACGGGCAAGTACGAGCCCTTCGTTATG
>CAMVIL010000248.1 GCA_947167535.1 uncultured Ruminococcus sp.
GGCGGACAGCGACTTCCCTGCCGACGGCGAGACGCTCATTTTCATCGGCATCTCGGCTGTTGACGAGAATGGTGCCTTCGTTGCTAATGCCGACGACCGCGTTACCGTCGAGGTGACAGGTGCGGGACATCTTGTGGGTCTCGACAACGGCGACTCCACCGACTACGAGCAGTACAAGGGCGTTTCCCGCAGGCTGTTCTCGGGCAGGCTTCTGGCAATGGTCGCCGTCGGCACCGAAGCGGGGGAAATCAATATAAGAGTCACTTCTCCCCGTCTGCCCGATGCAGAACTTACGCTGCGCACCGTCAGTGCAGATGTTCGCGAAGGCATTGCGGTCGCAGACCCCTGCGTTCCGCGCCAGCTGTGCGTTCCCGACGCCGACAGCGACATTCCTGTCAGAAAGATAGAACTCCGCGGTGAGAAGCTGCACTTCACCCCCGAGCACCGCGAGCTGACCTTCTCGGTGAAGGTGCTCCCCGAGGGTTCGGCATATGCGGATAAGATAGAGTACAAGCTGATAAACGTCACCGGCATCGAGACGCACATTGCAAAGGTCAAGTCGTCGGCGGCGGACAGCGTCACCGTCGAGTGCATGGGCGACGGCGAGTTCTTCCTGCGGGCGCTCTGCAAAAACGGCACCGACAAATACCATGTGCTGAGCGATCTCCCGCTGACCGCAGACGGTCTGGGAAGCGCTCTCATCGACCCCTACGAGCTTGTGGCGGGCGGTCTGTATTCCATCAGCGGCGGCAACGTCACCACCGGCATACACCACGGCGCAGGCATCGCGGGAGGAGGCGGCTGGTTCGGCTTCGAGAACGTTGACCTCGGCGAGGTCGGAAGCGACGTCATCACGGTGCCGCTGTTCGCCAACTACAACACCCCTGTCCGCATCAAGATATGGGACGGCATTCCCGACGACGGCGGCGAGCTTCTCGGCGACTTCGAGTACGCCCTCAAGCCGCAGTGGCTGACCTACCAGCCCATGAGCTACAAGCTCCCCAGGGTGCTGACAGGCATACACACCATCTGCATCCAGTCGGACATGGCGTACGACGTTCAGGGATTCCAGTTCGTCAAGCGCGCCAAGGAAACGGCGGAGCTGTTTGCGGTGAACGCTGAGAGCATCTACGGCGACAAGTTCACAAAGGAGCAGGACGCCGTGACCGGCATCGGCAACAACGTGACGGTAGCCTTCGGCGAGTTCGACTTCACCCAGCCGCCTGAGCGCGTTTACATCAGCGGCAGAAGCGCTCTGCCTGTCAACAGTATCCACATTCTCTTCGAGAGCGGGAATGGAGACGTCCGCACCCTCGCCGAATTCCAGCAGGCGGGCGACTTCACCGAGCGGTGCTTCCCCGTGGAGGGTATCGCGGGCAAGGGCAAGGTCTCGCTGGTGTTCCTGCCGGGCTGTGACTTCGATCTGAAGTCGATAAGATTTGAATAACTGTACAAAATTATGTGCATATAAAAAGACGGCTGTCAAAACGCAGCCGTCTTTTGTGTTATAGAGTATTCGGTCAGAAGCCGCTCTCTGCAAGCTTGGAAGCTAAGAAAACGTTGCCCTGATCGATGGTGACCTTAGTCACCTGACAGCTTCCGCCCATCTGGAAGAGAATACCGTCAAAGCCCTTCTCGGGGTCGGAGTAGTTGTCGATCATCTCGTTTACCACCGCCGCAGGCAGAGTGAACTCTATCTGGGTGATCTCGGGATCGGTGATCTTGATGAAGCCGTCGTTCTTGACGAACAGCGGGCACCATACGTTCTCGTCGTCGGGAGAAACGAGGTTCTCGCCCTTCTTTACCCACTCGCTGTTCTCGTCCGCCAGGTTGTGCTGAGGATAGTCGCAGATGATGCCCTCGGGAGTCTCGCCGAACTTGTTCCAGCCGTTTGCGTGGCAGGGTCCGATAACGATCTGAGTCTCGTGCAGGTCGGTAACGCCCTCTTCGATCATGCTCTTGAGGGTGTCGGTGAGCTGGAAGTCAACGATAACGTGCATATCCTTGTCGCGCTCAAATGTTCTCGCGTCGATAAAGTCGTCGCTGGACTCGCCCTCGAGAGTGGTGAATCCGGGGAACGCCGCCGCCCAGGGAGATGTGGAGCCGTTCTCGATCTCGATGACAGTCTCGGTAGCAGACTCGTCGTAGCCCTCCACCTTAGTGATGTCAAAGTCCGCAGCCTCAGGCTCAGCTTCGGTGGCCTCTGTTTCAGCCTCGGTAGCTTCGGCCTCGGCAGCTTCCGCCTCGGCTTCGGTCTCAGCCTCTGTCTCGGCGGTAGTCTCAGCGGCGGTGGTGGTAGTCTCCTTCTCGGCAGACTCGCTCTCTCCGCAGCCCGCGAAGCTCAGCGCCATAGCAAGAGCAAGGGCTCCCGCAAGAATACTTTTGCTTGTCTTCAATTTAACCAATCCTTTCCTGTTGATAATAAAATCTGCAAGTATAGTATAGCACAGAATCAGCGTGTTTGCAAGACTTTTTCAGACTTTTTATAAAAAAATTCCACAAAAAGACACCGCACATCCCATCAGTCGCGCGGTGTCAAAGTTATTCTTCAAACTGGGCATTGTAAAGATCCGCGTAGAATCCGCCCTTCGCCAGCAGTTCATCATGAGTCCCCTGCTCGATTATGTGTCCCGCGTCCATCACGATTATGCAGTCAGCGTGACGTATCGTGGACAGGCGGTGGGCGATGATGAAGGACGTCCTGCCGCGCATCATCTCGTCGAAGGTCTGCTGTATCAGCAGCTCGGTGCGGGTGTCGATGGAGCTGGTGGCCTCGTCGAGTATCAGCATCGGCGGAAGTGCCAGCATCACGCGGGCGATGCAGAGCAGCTGCTTCTGTCCCGCAGAGAGCATACCGTCGTCGGAGATCACTTCGTCATAGCCGTGCTCCAGCTTGCGGATAAAACGGTCGCAGTGCGCAGCTTTGGCGGCGGCTTCCACCTCGCCGAAGGTGGCGTCGGGGCGTCCGTAGGCTATGTTGTCACGGATAGTGCCGTG
>CAMVIL010000249.1 GCA_947167535.1 uncultured Ruminococcus sp.
TCGCCGTCGGCGGTGGGAACAGCGCCTTTGGGTGTGCGCAGGAATATCTCCGTCCCGATCTCCCGCTCCAGCTCGCGTACTGCGCTTGTCAGCGTCGGCTGTGAGATGCGCAGTTTTTCGGCAGCCTTGTTCATGGAACCGTATTCGCTTATCATCAGCGCGTAATGTATCTGTTGTAATGTCATAGCTTGTCTCCTCACATCTAAGCTCTTCTCATATCTTGCAAGCGGCACGGAACGTGACGCAGTCCACGCGAAGGGTGGGTTATGGCAAATTATTTCATGAAGCCGAGCGGGCTTGCTTGCAAGGGCTCCGAGGCGAAATGAAACAATAAAGCCGCGGACGTCAGTCCGCAAGCGGCACGGAACGTGACGCAGTCCACGCGAAGGGTGGGTTATGGCAAATTATTTCATGAAGCCGAGCGGGCTTGCTTGCAAGGGCTCCGAGGCGAAATGAAACAATAAAGCCGCGGACGTCAGTCCGCAAGCGGCACGGAACGTGACGCAGTCCACGCGAAGGGTGGGCTATGGCTTTATTATATCATACAATTCCTATATTGTCAATAGGAATATTTAAAGTTGCCTGCCCGGCTGATCTCACCATAGAAAAACAGAAAAATCGGGTCTGCTTCGCAGCTTTTGCGAAACAGACCCGATCTGTGTTTGTTTTATTTCTCACTATGCCGCATTCGGCGGGATCAGTAAACTTCTATCTCGGATATGCAGGTGTCGTTGTATTTTGTTCCGCTGTAGACGCTCAGTATAGTGATCCTTACCGAAGAGGCGGTCACACTGTCGGGAAGCTCGATACTTTCAGGCTGGTCGGAGTATTTTCCGCTGAGGGTGAATTCATAGGACGAACCGTCGGAGAAATCGAGTCTCAGCTTCTTGACTCTGTTGTTAAGGTTGAAGGACTTTTCGGAGCTCTGATAGCCGTTTGCGATGTAGATCTCTGATATCATCTCCTCGTGCTCCAGTTCGAGCTCGATCCATTCTCCGATACCGTCGCCCGAGTCGTTTTCTACCCATGCTGTTTTATATTTGCCATCCACAACATTCTCGGGATCGTAGCTGATGCTCTTGCCGCCTGTGGTCTCCGAAGGCAGATATGACGAAGCCTTCACGCTGGCTACAGGCAGACCGCAGTATTCACCATCGGAATCATCTTCAGGTTCTTTGGTGGTTGTGGTGGTTTTGGGTTTGGTCTTAGTGGTGGTGGTCTCAGTGGGGAGCGGCTTGTCGGGATCAGCCAGAAATTGCATTTGTACCCAGCCGAAATAGGTGTCGTAGCAGATGAAAGCATAAGTCAGTTTTTCGGTGCTGTTGTACTTTGACAAATACATGGTCACAAGTTTTCCACGGGGTATCGATTTGAAACTATTATAATCATTGGCAGGACCTGCACGCAGGCTCAGCGGATCTGTCATGGTGGCAACACGCATCGTAGTTCCTACGCCCAGCGGTTCGTCGGGGATAACAAGAGTAGGCGAGCTGGAAACATAATCGCTGTAGACCCAGCCGTAATGCTCGACGCCGAATTCGTCTTCGTATCTTACGTAAGTCCACTTTTCCTTGGTCTTCTTGTCTACTGTCTCGGCGTATTTTTCAGCCCTATAGCCTCTCGGAATGGAATCATATTCAACGTCGTACTTTGTGGACGGACCTTTTCTTATTATCAGTCCCGTGTATTTGAGATCCGCAAGAACATAAACGTACCCTGAGAATTCGGCAGATTCGGGCTTTACGCGGTCGGGGAGAGTAGCCACGGTGGCGTCGGTCTCGTCAGTTTCTTCGGTTTCCTCGGGCTCCTCGGCGGTCTCTGTGGTCTCGGTGGTTTCGGGAGCCTGCTCGCTGTCAACGCTGACGGTGACAGGTGTGCGAGTTGTAAGCTCAGGATCGCCAGTGGTCTGCTCTTTGCTGAATATCTTCAGGAATACAAGAAGCACCATTATAACCAGCACAAGCGTGCAAATAATTATCGTTACGAGTATCGCGCCGATGGACTTGCCTGTCTTTGCGGGGGCGGGCTCATCGTTTTTATCGCGATGGAAGCTGTTGTAGCCGTAACCATCCTGATTTCCGTAGCCCTGCTGCGGAAATTGCTGCTGCATAGGCTGCTGCTGATAAGCATAAGGCGCCCCGTAGCCGCTGTTCTGCTGAAAGTTCTGCGGCTGACTGTACTGCATCGGCTGCGGCGGTGGCTGGATGGGCGTCTGATAATTGCTGCCCATAGTCTGATTGTTGAAGGTATCTCCCGCGTACATTGTGGCAAAGGAATCCTGCACGGGAACACTCGCGGCGGCAGGCTTCGGAGCTATCCTGAAGGACTGGTCTTTAAGCGCGCTGAGCACCTCGTCAATGCTCTGGAAACGATCCTCGGGACGGTACTCGCAGCACTTCATAACGATGCTCTTCAGCTTATTTGAGCCATTCTTCGGCGGCGGGAAAGTCTGCCCCGAAAGTCTGGCGTCCACCGCCATCTCGATGTCGTTCTGACTGCTCGTGGTGTTCACGAGCGGGAGCATATTGTCGTTGAGCAGGCAGTAGAGCACGATTCCATAGGAGTAGATGTCCGCAGTTTTCGTGTACCGCTGATTCGTGTCGCGGATCTTCCAGACCTCGGGCGCGATAAACGAGCGGGTGCCAGCGATGGTGGAGTAGCTGCTGCGCATTTCCTGCTTGGAGATCCCGAAGTCGCCGAGGGCGAGGTCGCCGTTTTGGCAGGCTTGATGGCGCGGTGGAGCATATTGATGTCGTGCATCGCCTTGAGCCCCGTCGCGATATCTGCAGCGAGCTTCTCGATCTGGTCGGGAGCGAGCATACCGTTGTCGCGCATATAATTGGTCAGCGAGACGTAGTATTCCATCTGGATAAGCACGTCAAACCCGACGACATTTCCGCTGTCGTCGTAGATGTCCTTGATGTTGTGAGCTATGTACTGCACAAGGTTTTTCTGACCCTTGAGCTTGTACATATTCTTGATTTCCTGAACGACCG
>CAMVIL010000250.1 GCA_947167535.1 uncultured Ruminococcus sp.
AAGGAGCTAATATGGCAAAGAATAAAACCGTCTACGTCTGCTCGGAGTGCGGATTTGAGACCTCCAAATGGAACGGCCGCTGTCCCGACTGCGGTCAGTGGAATACCTTTGAAGAAACGGTGCCCCTCGGGGCGACCTCCCGCTCGACAGGCTCGGTGTCGTCGGCGCGTGATGTTTCGGATAACATCTTTGAGATAAACGATATAGACGTCTCGACCAGAGAGACCCGCTGGAGCACAGGCTCGGAAGAGCTGGACAGAGTGCTGGGCGGGGGAGTGGTAAAGGGGAGCCTTATACTCCTCGGCGGCGAACCTGGAATAGGTAAGTCCACGCTGCTGCTCCAGATCTGCCAGACCCTTGGCGACGATCATACGATACTCTACGTATCTGGCGAAGAATCGCTCCGCCAGATAAAGCTCAGAGCCCGCCGACTCGGCGTAGACAGCGGCAACCTATATTTGCTGAGCGAGACCGACTGCGAAGCCATCTGTAAGGTCATCGCAAAGGAAAAGCCCGAGATCGCCATAATCGACTCTATCCAGACGATGAATATTGCGGGTCTCAGCTCCGCCAGCGGCTCGGTCACACAGGTGCGCGAGTGTTCCAATATGCTGATGAAGACCGCAAAATCTCTGGAGATCCCCATGCTGATAGTCGGTCACGTAAATAAGGACGGCGCCATCGCAGGCCCCAAGGTCATGGAGCATATCGTCGACTGTGTGCTGTATTTCGAGGGCGAGAAGAATATGCCTTATCGTATACTTCGCGGCATCAAGAACCGCTTCGGCTCGACTAACGAGATCGGAGTCTTCGAGATGACTGGTAAGGGGCTGCGCGAGGTGGCGAATCCGTCTGAGATGCTTCTGACGGGCAGACCTCAGGACGCATCGGGCTGCTGTGTCGCCTGCATTATCGAGGGCTCCCGCCCGCTGCTCACCGAAGTTCAGGCGCTGGTGACCAAAAGCGCATTCAACGTTCCCCGCCGTACCGCAGCCGGCTTTGACTACAACCGTATGGCGATCCTGATAGCGGTTCTGGAAAAGCGTATGGGTTACTACTTCGGCGGACTTGACGTCTACCTGAGCATTGTAGGCGGCCTTGATATCGACGAGCCCGCCGCCGACCTTGCAGTCGCGCTTGCTCTCTATTCGGGACTCAACGATAAGGTAGTCCCCCACGATGTGATCTGTTTCGGCGAGATAGGACTTGCAGGAGAGCTCCGCGGAGTCCAGCGTGCGGAACAGCGCGTCCTCGAAGCAAAGCGGCTGGGATTCAACCGAATAGTCCTGCCCGCAACGACCCTCTCCCACATGGACACAGGCGGGCTTGAAGGCGTCAAGCTCATGGGCGCCGCGACGATTCAGGAAGCTTTCAAGGCAGCAATGGGCTGATTTGTATTTACTGCACAAAATTTCACACTCTCGTTTGTGAACTTCGTCGTAATGAATCTTGACAGCATTTTGCATGAAATGATATAATTAGAGTAGAAAGAACACTCGCAAATCGTGATCGGGGACCATTCATCAGGAGAGAAGTGAAACATATGAGCATGAGACATGAAAGAGCAATGCACCGTGCGTCCTGTTTAGTCGGCGGCTATGCGGCTATCTATACAGTTCTGATGCGTATGTCCCTCGGATCATCTCAGACCGTAAACCTGCTGGAAGCGATGTCGTCGCTTTTGTCGAAATGCTTCGCTCAGGCGTTCCTTTTCTTCCTCGGCACCGTGATCTACGGCGTGTCGGTTTTCGCCGCTTCTTACCTGAAACGTAAGGGCAAGGTCGATGTCTGCACCATCAGCACCATCATAAATATGGTCGGATTCGTTGTGCTCGGTTTTTTGCCCCTCGATATCCCGCCTGTGGTAGGTCTCTATCCGACCTTCATCATGATGTCATTCACATGGGTGGTGTTCGGCAACATGGGTGGCTATGCAAGCGCTCCTATCTTCTCGACAAATAACTTCCGCCAGACCATCGGCAGCATCGCCGAGTACTGTGCCGACGGAGATAAAAAACACCTCGATAAGGCTAAGTATTTCGCGGGCACCCTTGCGATGTTCCATATCGGAGCCGCCGCAGGCTATGCAGCCTGTCTCGCAGCAGGCAGATCCGCAGCCTTCTTCGGACTGCTTCCTTGCATGATCCTCCTCGCCGCGGTCAATGCTCCGAAACTTGCGGCACTGTTCCATTTCAGGAAAAGCCCCGTAAATAACTGAGTATCAAATGCAGCTGATGAACCCGGCTGCATTTTTTGCATATCTTTCCCCGTCGCCGAATATATATCAGTCGGGGAGGGTTGACTTATGAGAAGCAGAAGAAAGAGCAGATTATACAGTCAGAATGGCCTGACAGCGCTTATCTCGGCGGTGGTCGGGTTTGCGGTGGTGTTCGCGGGAGTCATGCTGATATCCCTCATGATGACAAGGATAGATATAGACGATAAGCTGCTGTCGGTGCTGACGTCGGGAGCTTTGTGCGTCGGCTCCTTCGCGGGAGGTCTTGCCGCCGCCCGCCGCCGAAGACAGAACGGTCTGCTGATCGGACTGCTTTGCGGACTGTTTCTGTTCGGAGTGATCTTCCTGCTGTCCTATCTGTTCGCAGGCGCAGCGGGAGGACTCAAAGGAAGCGGCAAGCTGGTGATGACTCTCGCCTGCGCTTCGCTGGGCGGGATCATCGGCGTCAACACTAACGGCAATATATTTCATATAAGATAGAAAATATTTATTCGCTGTTCACACTCTTTTAATATTATCGACTGCGAAATATGATATAATATAGAAAATGAAAATTGGGAGGTATGTACCAATGAAGCATATTAAGACAATCAACAAGGCTAATCTCAAGCAGAGCGCTGCTAAGGGCGGCTGCGGCAAGTGCCAGGCTTCCTGCCAGTCCGCTTGCAAGACTTCCTGCACCGTTGCTAACCAGAAGTGCGAGAGAGAAGACTGATCTATTTTAAGATTAAGCAATAAAGGGACATTCCCCGAATG
>CAMVIL010000251.1 GCA_947167535.1 uncultured Ruminococcus sp.
TTGAAAACTCTGTTGAAACGGTTAAAAACTATGCCAAAAAGCGGGTAAAATCACTTGTTTTTTGTAAGACGAGTGTTAAAAGTCCGTTTTTACAGACAAAGTTCCGTATTACCAAATTGTAATTTGCCCACTGATTTTACGAAAATCAATTGAAGGGCTGTCTCGCTCCGGATCGGAAAGCGGTTGCAATGCAATCGCTTTAATCTGTGAAAATCCGAAACGTGGTTTCCATAAATTTCCCTGAGTCGGATTTTTGGACAGTTGAAAAAAAGTTACATCGGTATTCAAAAATGTTGAAAACCCTGTTGAAACTGTTAATAACTATGCGTAAAGCGCAGTATGGAAGACATAAACTTTCAAGAATCGGTTTATAAGTCCGCTTTATTGTACATTTTGTAACCGCTCTGTAATATCTTCGCGCGGAGACCGGTCGGGATGAAATGACCGCTCGGAGTGATGGAGAATGCGTACCGGGTTTACAATATATGTTAATGATCGGCAAAACTGGTTCTATTGACAAAAGTAGGGGACGGTGTTATAATTGTAAATGAACGTTTCATTTTTCCGAAGGGAGTGACAGCAGTGTATTGTATCGTTTGCGGAAACAGTTTCTCCGAGGGCGAGGAGATATGTTCAAACTGCGGAGCGCCTGTCAAGCGCAAAAAGAAAAAAACTGCGCCGACACCGTTTTTCCCGCAGCAGCCGATCCAGCCTCAGCCGCAGGTGACTCAGCCTCAACCCGAAGTGCAGACTGATGAGCCTCAGGCTCAAACCGAAGTTCAGGCACAACCTGAAGCGCAGCCTCAACCCGAAGCCCGGACTGTTCAACCTCAACCGGAGATGGCTCAGCCTCAACCTCAGCCTTGGCAGGCGGGGCAGCAGCAGTTTATTCCGCAGCCACAGCCTCAGCAGTATATCCCTCAGCCGCAGTTTCGGCCTTATCTGAATGCCGGAGTGCCGCCGTATATGCCTGTGCAGGGACAGCCTGCGAAGAAAGGTATGCCCTGGTATGCATGGGCGCTGATCGTATTGAGCGTGCTGGTCATGCTTTCGCCTATGTTCGCGGTATTCGTGCCGTCATTTATGACCTACACCCAGAAGTCGGCTATCGCCACCGCCAACAGGAACGCTTCCACCGCCTGCGAAATGCTGATGGTCTATGCGCAGGAACATGGGGATACCAGCGACAACTACATCTTTACGGCGTATGATCTGGCCGCCCGCGGTACGATAGACTGCGAAGCCTCGAAGGACGAAGGCGGGCTCGTGGGCGGGATCGCTTCCGAGCTCTGTGCCAACCACGGCGGGAAGTCTCCCGGATATATCATAGTGGTGATAGATCAGAGATCGCCGAAGGGATATTTCGTGCAGTGGCGCGAGAAGGACAATTCCAGATCTGTCATAGGACAGTGTCCCACCAATGCTGATTGGCACGACTACAAAAAACATAAGCCTGTCTGGGGCGAGTATTACAGCGGGTACGGCTATTACGGTTATTAAGAACAAAGAGGATAAGTTGTGTTTTGTGAAAATTGCGGGAATCAGATATTCAAAGGGAATTCTTTCTGTCCCCGCGTGCGAAGCGGCAGTGGGGCGGTGTCCCGATTCTAACGCCCGCACACCGTGAAGAGGTAGACTTCGGCGCGTATTATCAGATCGCTTATGACGATGAAGATGAAGAGTAAGGAGAACGACATGATAAGAATCAAAAATGCAAGAGTAATGACAATGGCAAAGGGTACCGAGATCTCGCAGGGCGAGGTCTGGACGGAGGGCGACAAGATCGCTTTCGTAGGCGTGCCTGCCGACGAACAGCTGAAGACCGCAGTCTTCGAGCGCGAGATAGACGCCGACGGCGGCGTGGTGATGCCGTCCTTCAAGAACGCTCACACCCACTCGGCTATGACCTTCCTGCGCTCTTACGCGGACGACTTCCCGCTGCGCGAATGGCTCTTCGTTAAGGTGTTCCCGATGGAAGCAAAGCTCACGGGCGAGCATATCTACTGGCTGTCGAAGCTTGCGATTCTCGAATACCTCACCAGCGGCATGACCGCCAGCTTTGATATGTACTTCGAGCCCGAGGCTTACGTCAAGGCGAACATCGAAAGCGGCTTCCGTACCGTCCTCTGCGGCTCGGTGTCGGGAGAGAAGGAGAATATCGAGCGCCTCAAGGGCTTCATGAAGCAGTTCAACGGCGCCCACCCGCTTATATCTTACAGACTCGGTTTCCACGCAGAGTATACGGCTTCCTATGAGCTCATGGAAGCACTGGGCGAGCTTTCCCGCGAAACGGGTCTGCCCGTGTCCACCCATATATCAGAGACGGAGAAGGAAGTCCGCGAGTGTGTTGAGAAGTACGGCAAGACTCCCGCAGAGCTGTTTGACAGCCTCGGTATCTACGACAACGGCGGCGCAGGCTTTCACTGCGTACACCTGACCGAGCATGACATGGAGATATTCCGCGACAGGGGAGTGTATGCTGTTACCTGCCCCGGCTCGAACTCCAAGCTGGCAAGCGGCATCGCACCGCTGTGCAGATTCAAGGAGATGGGCATACCGATAGCGGTGGGTACCGACGGACCTTCGTCGAACAATTGTCTCGATATGTTCCGCGAGATGTTCCTGATGACTGCGCTCCAGAAGCTTCGCGAGAAGGATGCGGCGGCGTTCCCCGCTCCCGATGTACTGAGGGCGGCAACGGTAAACTCCGCGCTGGCGATGGGACTTGACGACTGCGATATACTCGCCGAGGGCAAGCAGGCCGACCTTATCATAATAGACCTCAAACAGCCGAATATGCAGCCGCTCAACAGCATAGCCGATAACATCGTGTACAGCGGCAGCAAGCAGAACGTGGCGCTGACAATGTGCGCGGGCAAGGTGCTCTATGAAAACGGCAGATTCTTCATAAACGAGGACGTGGGGACCATCTACGCAAAGGCAAACGAGATAATAAACAGCATGAGATGATATACTGCGGT
>CAMVIL010000252.1 GCA_947167535.1 uncultured Ruminococcus sp.
ATTAATATACATTATATTATAGCATATTGTGGCATGAAATGTCAATAGGGGAAAAGTTAATAAAAAATCATACCAAATTAATACACAAAAAATTGTAATTATACTGTAATATAATAGCTTAAAAATAGCTCAAAAAATCGTTGACAAGTATCACTATAATATGGTATAATAATTATAATTGGGATTAGAACGAGAAAACGAAAGGGACGATGATATATGGCAATATTCAGACTTGCGCCTGCCTTCAAGGATTATCTGTGGGGCGGCACAAGACTCCGCGATGAATACGGCAAAAACTGTGACTTCGACAAGGTCGCCGAGAGCTGGGAGCTTTCCTGCCACAAGGACGGTCCTTCGGTGGTAGCCGACGGCGAGGACAAGGGTCTGACGCTGCGCGAGTATATCGAGAAGCACGGCAAGGCTGTGCTGGGTACCGACTGCGAAGCGTTTGAGGACTTCCCTATCCTTATCAAGCTCATCGACGCCAAGGACAACCTCTCGGTGCAGGTACACCCCGACAACGACTACGCTCAGCGGGTCGAGGGTGAGTACGGCAAGACCGAGATGTGGTATATCGTTGACTGCGACGAGGGCGCAGAGCTTCTCTACGGCTTCAAGCACGAGATCTCCAAGGAAGAGTTCGCCGAGAGGATAGCGAACAACACTCTGCTTGACGTGACGAACAACGTTCCCGTACACAAGGGCGATGTGTTCTTCATCAAAGCGGGCACGCTTCACGCAATCGGCAAGGGCATACTCATCGCCGAGCTCCAGCAGAACTCAAACACCACCTACCGCATATACGACTACGGCAGAGTCGGCAAGGACGGCAAGCCCCGTGAGCTCCACGTTGAAAAGGCTAAGGACGTCACAAAGCTGGCTCCCGCCGAGCAGTACCCCGACAGCCCCGTCGAGAAGCACGAGGGCTACGACAGCAAGCTGATGGCAAGCTGTGAGTACTTCACCACCTACGTCATGAACGTTGCGGGCAAGGCTCAGCTTCAGGCTGACGAGTCCAGCTTCAACAGCCTGCTGATACTTGAGGGCGAGGTGACCGTCGGAGACATCACCGCCAAGAAGGGTGACAGCGTCTTCATCACTGCGGGCACCGGCGCATACACTGTCGAGGGCAAGGCTCAGCTTGTGCTGACGAAAGTGTAAGGTCAAAGCATGAAAAACAAGACTTTACTTACGATAATTATACCACTGTTTGCGGTGAACGCATACGCCACGGGCGCGTTTCTCTCAAAGAACAAGGAGCTGAAGCGGCTGTTTACCGTAATGAGCGGACTTATGACAGGTCTGCTGATAACAGAACTGATCGGATATTTTACAAATACAAATACGGAGGAAGGAACACATGAAGTACTACATAGGCATTGACCTCGGCGGCACCAACATCAAGGCGGGCGTCGTTTCCGAGGAATTCGAGATAGTCGCAAAGGCTACCTGCAAGACTAATCTCCCCCGCCCCGCAGAGGCTATCTGCAAGGACATGGCGGACGTGGCTCTTGAAGCGGTCGAGAAGGCAGGACTCACCCTCGATGACATCGAGGCGGTGGGCATCGGCACTCCCGGAACTGCAAACTCCGCTGAGGGCATCATTGAATACTCCAACAACTTAGGCTTCCTCGACTTCCACGTAGTCGAGCTGATGAAGACATTCATCGACAAGCCCTGCTACGTAGAGAACGACGCCAACGCGGCAGCTTACGGCGAGTATGTCGCAGGTGCGGCAAAGGGCTCCAACAACGCTGTATGTATCACACTCGGAACAGGCGTCGGCGGCGGCATCATCATCGACGGCAAGATCTACTCAGGCTCCAACTTCGCGGGCGCTGAGATCGGTCACACCGTTATCGATCCCAACGGTCCCCAGTGTACCTGCGGACGCTGCGGATGTTTTGAGGTATTCTCCTCTGCAACAGGTCTCGTGCGCATGACCAAGGAGGCTATGTTCGAGGACAAGTCTTCCATCATGTGGAAGATGAACGAAGAGGACGGAAAGGTCTCCGCACGCACCGCATTCAACGCTATGCGCGCAGGCGACAAGACCGGCAAGGAAGTCGTTGACAAGTACATCAAGTACCTTGCCTGCGGCATTGCCAATACAATAAACATCTTCCAGCCCGACATCCTCTGCATCGGCGGAGGCGTCTGCAATGAGGGCGACCCGCTGCTGCTGCCTCTCAAGGAACTGGTAGCTAAGGAAGTCTACACCAAAAACAGTTCAAAAAACACCGAGATAGTTATCGCCAAGCTGGGCAACGATGCCGGTATAATAGGCGCTGCATTTCTCGGACTCTCACATCAATAACAACCAGTATCGGAGGTAATTCAATATGTCTGAACAAAACTATTTCTGCGAAGGTGTTGACAAGGCACCTCAGAGATCGCTTTTCAACGCGCTGGGCCTTACCAGGGAGGAAATGGAAAGGCCTCTGGTGGGCATCGTTTCCAGCTATAACGAGATCGTTCCCGGACACATGAACATCGACAAGCTGGTGGAGGCCGTTAAGCTGGGCGTGGCTATGGCCGGCGGTACGCCGATCGTGTTCCCGGCTATCGCGGTCTGTGACGGCATCGCAATGGGACATCAGGGAATGAAGTATTCCCTCGTTACCCGGGATCTTATCGCGGACAGCACCGAATGTATGGCGCTGGCGCATCACTTTGACGCCCTCGTTATGATCCCCAACTGCGACAAGAACGTTCCCGGACTGCTTATGGCGGCAGCAAGAGTCAATGTCCCCACCGTATTCGTTTCCGGCGGACCCATGCTTGCGGGACACGTCAAAGGCGAGAAGAGATCGCTGTCGAGTATGTTCGAGGCGGTGGGCTCCTTCGACGCGGGAAAGATGACGGCAGAGGACGTTGAGGAATTCGAGAACAAGGTCTGCCCCACCTGCGGAAGCTGCTCGGGTATGTATACCGCAAACTCCATGAACTGCCTGACCGAGGTGCTGGGTATGGG
>CAMVIL010000253.1 GCA_947167535.1 uncultured Ruminococcus sp.
GAAGCCCGTGACGCGGGCGCGGACGCTATACTGATGGCTCCCAACGATTCGGTAATGCTGGCGGGTAAGATAGACGAGATCTACGGCAGCGGCATCAAGCTGATACTCGTAGACACCGTCGCAAACACGAGAAACTATGACATCTGCTACATGACCGACAACCTCATTGCGGGACAGACTGCCGCCGCAGAAATGCTGACAAGATTCAGGGAGCGGGGCATCCCCGAGACCGAGGAGCTTGAGGTCGCAATA
This sequence comes from uncultured Ruminococcus sp., assembly GCA_947167535.1. Classification (GTDB taxonomy): domain Bacteria; phylum Bacillota; class Clostridia; order Oscillospirales; family Ruminococcaceae; genus YE71. Next base: position 253 of record CAMVIL010000253.1, read on the forward strand.
CAGGTCGGCGCTACTTCTTCCCAGACGATCAGCGAACGTCTCGCGGGTTTCCTGCAGTACTGGACGGAAAACGCTCCGCCTGCGTGGGAGGTCGTCAAGGATATCCGCTGCAACGAAGGTGAAGTTGACAAGGCGCTGAAGATCGCAGATGAACTTATAGATGAACACAAGGACAAGATAAAGGGCGTCTTCGGGACCAACAACGGCTCGACGGTGGGCTTTGCAAAGGTCATCGCCGACAAGGGGCTCACCGATATCACGGTGGTCGGATTCGACTATTCCGACGAGATGGCTTACCTTATCAATTCCGACGAGTACGACGCTGCCACCATGCTGCAGAGACAGTTCCAGATGAGCTACGTCGGCGTTGAGAAAGCGCTGAAGCTCATCGGCGGCGAAAGAGTAGAAGAGAAATTTGTGGACACGGGCGTTGTGGTCGTCAACAGCCAAACGATAGACACACCCGAAGTAAAAGAATTGCTTGAACAAAACCGAGGAATACTATGAAGACCGCTAAAAAGAAAAAAAGAAAAGACAAATCATCGTTCATCACCCTGATGACGGTGTATATGTCCATATGTCTTGTCGGAATGGCGCTGGTCATCACGGTGTTCAACTCGCTTATAAAAAAACACGACGAACAGCTCACCAGAGAGATATGCAGTCTTGTTACCGAGAAGATGAACAACTCCATAAGGTACATGACTCTTTCGGCTGAGGACGTTTCGGCGGTGCTTTCCGCTCAGGATATAGACGATACAAACTCGCTCTACGAGGCTCTGAAAAAGACCTCAGAACAGAAGGATGAGATACTCTCACTCGGTCTTGTAGACGGCAGAGGAAACATCTATGCGTCTGAGATGGAGAAGCGGGAATTTGAGAAGTGGAATATGATGAAGATCGCCGAAAGCGCCGATCCCGTATCCATATCCCCGCCTTACCGTTTCAGCAGAACCGGCGACACGGTATTCACCATGTTCGTGGATATGCCTTTTCCCGACGGCTCGAAAGGGTATCTTTTCATGACCTATCCCCTCGAGGAGATACAGAACATGGCGTATTCCAGCTCGATAAGCTCTGAAAACGAGATCTGGCTGATGAACGCCGCAAGCGACAACATAATCCAGTGCGCGGGCAACAACAGCTATCAGATCGGAAGCTGGAACAACGCCCTGCTGAGTTTCAGGGACATAAACGACAGTGACATCAAAGCCTACCGCCAGTGGAAGGACAAGATGAACAACGGCGAGGAATCCGCCACTGTCGTTTACAGCATCGGCAATGTGTACTATACTCAGGTGTTCTCCAAGATAAACGATATGCACGGCTGGTATCTGGTAGTAAGAATGCCCAGCAGCAGTCTTTCGAGAACGATGACGGGATTCAGGACTACTGTGCTCATTTTCATCGTGCTGATGATGCTGGCATCTGCCATGATGTTAATACTCCTCAGAAAGAGATCGCTGCGGGAGCGCGAAGCTCTGGAGAATCTCTCCACCCACGATCCGCTGACGGGAGCTCTCAACAGACTTGCCTTTGACAGAGAGGCTGAAGAATACTTAAAGTCTCCCCACCGCAAGCAGGGCGCTCTGCTCTACCTCGACGTGGATTACTTCAAGCAGGTCAACGACCGCTACGGTCATGCCGCAGGCGACAAGGTGCTGAAGGAATTCACCGCAGCGCTGAACGAACTGTTCGGTCAGAAGGCTTACATCGCAAGATACGGCGGCGACGAATTCACGGTGTTTGTCATGGGTCTCAATCAGGAGACGGTAAACATTCGCATAGGTCAGCTGAGCAAGATGACGGCGGCGATAATCCCCGGCGAGGAAAGAAGTCCCGACGACATAAAGATCTCATTCAGCTGCGGCGGCGCGTTCTTCCCCGACGACGGCATCGAGCTGAAGGGGCTGGAGCGCTGTACAGACACCGCACGCTACCGAGTAAAGGAAAGCGGCAGAAACGGCTACGCATGGAGCAGCGGAAAGGTCATCAAGCACTCATAAAACAGACAGGAGCCGGACAGCATTTGTCCGACTCCTTTGTATTATCACAGTCCCATTCTTTTGAGCTTATCGTAAACTATCAGCAGGTATTCGCGGTTGCCGGGATTCTTGTTGATATCGTAGAGTATCCCGAAATACTTGTTCTTGCTGCTGACATCTATGATCTCCCATGACTTTACAATTGCGTGGCGAATGCTCCTTTCGGCGCTGGCGGGAGAAATGTTATACTTCTTGGCGATCAGCGGATACACGCTTTTGGAAAAGCTGCTGTTGGGGCTTATCTCACCGTTGAGCATAGCCTTCAGCGCATCGACTATGTACAGCTGACCGCTGTATTTTGCGGTAATGCCCAGCTCGTCGACTATCTCGTAGATAACGCTTTCCATACCGTTGTTGTAATTGGAAAAATCCTTTAGTTTGTCGGCTGTGTACATTTTGATCAGTATCTCCTCTGCTGTTTGTTTTGAAGATATGTATCTGATGATATCCACGCCCTCGGGTATGGGGATCTCTGTTTTCAGCGTTCCCATCACGACAACAATAAGCTTTATATCCTTGCAGGTCTTTCTGACCGCCGCTATCGTTGGTATCAGTTCTTTATCATCCATCAAAGTATCGCTCCCCGCTGCAAGAACCACGGCGTGCGGAGCGAAGACCAGAGCCGTCGACAACAGCTCCATCCTGCTCACATTACATTTGA
>CAMVIL010000254.1 GCA_947167535.1 uncultured Ruminococcus sp.
CATGTACACCGACCCCGAGCACATAAACGTTGCTGATCCCGGTCACCTCGAGGGCAACGCCGTGTTCACCTATCTTGACGCTTTCGCCACCGACGAGCAGGTAGCCGCATTCTTCCCCGAGTATCAGACTCTGCAGGACATGAAGGATCACTACACCCGCGGCGGTCTGGGCGATATGAAGTGCAAGAAGCTTCTCAACAGCATCATGCAGGATCTGCTCAAGCCTATCCGCGAAAGACGCGAGGAGTACGCCAAGGATAAGGGCGAACTGCTCAACATTCTCCGCAAGGGTACCGACCACGCTATCGAAGTTTCCAACGAGACACTGAAGCTCGTGAGAAACGCTATCGGTATCGACTATTTCAGCGACAAGGACTTCCTCGAGAAGTACGCAAAGTAAAACGAAATAAGCAAAATGTCCGAATGTATCAAAGGGCCCTGATCGTTCGGTCGTTCCGCAAAACACTTCTAAATCCCATTGCCCGCCATCGGGCTGAAAACGAAAGGACGATCAGATATGATACTGCTTATCGACAACTATGACAGCTTTACCTACAACCTCTACCAGTACGTCGGCGAGATGTACCGCGACATCAAAGTGGCAAGAAACGACGAGATAACCATCGACGAGATCGAGAAGCTCCGTCCCGCCGCCATCATCATCTCCCCCGGACCTGCCACTCCTGACAAGGCGGGCATCTCCGAAGAGGTCATCAAGACATTCTCGGGCAGGATACCGATACTCGGTATCTGTCTCGGTCATCAGGCTATCTGCGAGGTTTTCGGCGGTAAGATAATCCGCGCAAAGACGCAGCTCCACGGCAAGCAGACAAAGATAGGTCTCGTTACCTCCTCGCCCGTTTTTTCGGGACTGCCAAAGGTAATAGAGGCGGCAAGATATCACTCGCTTATCGCAGAGCGCGAATCTCTGCCCGACTGCCTTGAAATAATTGCCGAGGACAAGGAAGGCAGTGTCATGGCGGTTCAGGTCAAGGGTCAGAAGACCTACGGCTTGCAGTTCCACCCCGAGTCTATAATGACCGACACGGGAAAGAGAATGCTTGCGAACTTCCTGCAAAATGCCGGACTTTACCTCGACCCCAAGGGTCTGCCGCAGATCCCCGACGCCGAAAAGAACGAGCTGAAGCCGCTTATCGCGAAGGTGGTAGACGGTCAGCACCTGACGCTTGACGAAGCAAGAAACGCCGTCGATATCATCATGAGCGGAAAGGCTACCAACGCACAGACGGCGGCTCTTCTCACCGCGATGAGAATGAACGTCGAGACCCCCGAGGAGATCACAGGCTGCGCTCTCGGTATGCGCGGCAAGATGACCAGAGTTGCCCACAAGCAGGAGGTGCTGGAGATCGTCGGCACGGGCGGCGACCTTGCCAGCAGCTTCAACATCTCCACCACATCTACATTTATCATCTCGGCACTGGGTCAGCCTGTTGCAAAGCACGGCAACCGCAGCGTATCCTCTCTCAGCGGCGCAGCCGATGTCCTTGAATCGCTCGGTGTGAAGATCGCCACCACTCCCGATCAGGCTTCCGCCTGCATTGAAGAAGTAGGCATGAGCTTCCTGTTCGCACAGAGCTACCACAAGGCTATGCGCTTTGTAGGACCTGTACGCGGTCAGATCGGTATCCGCACAGTGTTCAACATCTTAGGACCCCTTACCAATCCTGCCAATGCTGAGTACAACATCATCGGCGTGTACGAGGAAAGACTGCTCGACATCGTGGCTGAGGTTCTCAAGAACTTAGGCGTTAAGCATTCGCTGGTAGTATTCGGACGCGACAGGCTGGACGAGATCTCCATCTCAGACGCTACCGCAGTCCGCGAGATAAACGACGGCGTCATCACCGCTTATGACATCACTCCCGAAGAGGTTGGTCTCAAGCGCGGCAAGAAGGAAGACATCGTCGGCGGCAACGCTGAGGACAACGCCAAGATCACCCGCGGAATCCTCGACGGCTCCATCACCGACGCAAAGCGCGACATCGTGCTGTTCAACTCGGGCGCGGCACTCTATGTAAGCGGCAAGGCTGCTTCAATTGCAGAGGGCGTAAAGCTTGCACAGACCGCCATCGACAGCGGCAAGGCTATGGCACAGCTCGAGAAGCTCGTAGAGTTCACCAACAGAGGTTGAGCATATGATACTTGACGACATCGTAAAGCAGAGAAAAATACAGCTGGAAAAGGAAGTCGCCCGCTGCTCCCGCGAGGAAATAAAAAAGCGTGCGGAAGCTCAGCTCGCCGGGAGAACTCCCCTCTCGCTGGCTCAGGCACTCAGGCGAGACACTCTCAGCTGTATCTGCGAGGTAAAGAAAGCTTCTCCATCGAAGGGACTCATCAGACCCGACTTCCGCCCCGTGGAATTCGCGAAGGAGTACGAAGCGGCGGGAGCAAACGCAATATCCTGTCTGACTGAGGAGCACTACTTTCAGGGCAGCTCGGAATACCTCGCGGCAATCAGAAAAGAGGTAAATATCCCGATACTCCGCAAGGACTTCATCTTCGACGAGTATCAGGTATTTGAAGCGGCAGCCATCGGCGCAGATGCGGTGCTGCTCATAGCGGCAGTTCTGGACAACGAAAGCTTCGACAGACTGTATCAGCTTGCACGCTCGCTGGGACTCAGCGTTCTAGGCGAGATGCACACGGTAGACGAGATGCGCGGTTACGCCCACAACAAACCTGAGATGGTGATAGGCGTTAACAACCGCAACCTTAAGACCTTTGAGGTGAACCTCGACACCGTATCGAAGCTCAGACCCTATGCCCCCGAGGGTGCGGTGTTCGTATCCGAAAGCGGCATAAAGACAAACGCAGACATGAAAATGGTACGTTCCCTCGGCGCAGACGCGGTGCTTATCGGCGAGACGCTCATGCGTGCGGAAAGCATTACCGAGGAATTACACAAACTGAGAGAAGGTATTTAAAAGGGTAAGGT
>CAMVIL010000255.1 GCA_947167535.1 uncultured Ruminococcus sp.
CCTGTACCGCCGCAGCCTTGGCTTCGGGATCCTTTTCCACAGTCGTGTGCTGCGGGTTGCCGAGGGAATCTATCGGATATCCGCCGCAGTTGTAGAAAAGCTCTCTGATGACGAGCGCACAGCCCGAAAGGAACTGGTGCTTGTTCTCGATGATAGAGGGCGAAACACACGCCGCAACGCGCTCGCCGCCGACTCTGATAAGAGTCTCTCTCAGCTTTTCGTAGGGCAGGTATTCATTGAATCCAAAGCCGTGCAGCACGATGCTCTGGGGGTTTGTCGAGAAGTAAAGGTTGTTGATAAGTACAGCCAGCATGGTGATGGCACTGTCGATGATCTTGACCGTCGCGGGGTCGCGCTTTACGTAAGAAAGCTCCACCAGCTCACGGGTGATGCGCTCGGGCTTGCCCTCTGTGGCGGCACGCAGGAAAGGCGTCTGCTCCTCAGAAAGCACTCTCGTGATCTTTCGCTTTAACGCAGGCAGAGAGATCTCATTCTCAACGCACCCGCGCCTGCCGCACTCGCAGATGCGGTCGGAACCGGGGTTTATGATCATCTTGTCAACGAAGTCTGTACGGTTATCGTAGGACACTATAGGCTCGTTTAAGTTGGTGAACACGAAGTTGAGACTTCTGCCGTACTGCAGGAATGCGATGTTTCTCGTATCGGGAGAACGGTTCTTGAGGAAGTCGATGTTCGCCATCGCAGTACCCTTTACCGAGTTGTCGAAAATCATCGGCAGATCGGTGTAGCTGCTCATGAATCTCTTCAGCTTGTCGAAATCGGGAGCTCCGCCGCCTCTTGATATGTCAAGGCGTGAGTACATCGTCGGGAAGATGGCAAAGCCGATACCCAGCAGCGAAGACTGATCCAGACAGTTGTCCATCAGCACCTCGTTCATGGATTTGATGAAGAAGGAGTAGATCGTCTTTCTGTCGGTAGACTCGTTGATCTTGAGTATGCGCTTGTCCAGCACCTCGCCGCCGAGAGTGGAAAGACCAACGCTTATGAAGTCTTCTTCCACCGCCATGCCCAGCACGAACTTGTAGTGGCGGTTGATATCTATAAGGATCTTCTTTCTTCCGCGGGGAGCCTTTTCGGTGATATGCTTGTACTCACCGATCTCATGGATTATCCCCTGATCTATCATTTCATTAGTGATTATGGTAACGGCAGCACGAGTAAGCTCCAGCGCGCCTGCTATATCTATACGCGAGGTAGGACCCTTTTGCTTTAATATCTTTAGTACCTGCATTCTGTTGCGGCGTTTCAGATCGAGTTTACTTATACCATGTTGTTCCATGATTCAGCCTCCTGTCTTTTGATCGAATTCGCGTTACTTCTATTATAAATCAAAAATTTTAACTTTTTGTAAATAACAGAAGAAATTTTGACTTTTTTTGAAAATTTTTTGTTCTCATTGCGCTATCAGCTAAAAATCCGCATAATCCGACGAAAAATCGGCATAATAAGACACAAACCGGATAGTAAACGACAAAAATCCGGCGTTTACTGCAACACAGGAGCTGATGAAAATGTCAAGGATAAATATGCGGCTGTTTTTCAGGTGGTTCGCGGTGATGGTGATGGCGGTGGCGCTGCTGACAGCGCTGGCTTACGCCATGATACCCGCCGTCCGCCCCGACAGGCAGACGATATCCTCCTACGGCTCTCGCGGAGCCGAAGTGCGTGCGATACAGGAGCGCTTAAAGGAGCGGGGACTGTTCCACGAGGATATCACAGGCTACTACGGCGACAAGACCCGCGAAGCTGTGCTGAGATTCCAGAAACAGCAGGGCATTTCCCAGACGGGTACGGCAGGTCCCGTCACGCTGAAAGCGCTGGGGATATCGGTAGGCGACATACCGCCCGCCACCGAGTCGAACATCTACCTGCTGGCGAGGATAATCTCTGCGGAAGCCCGCGGCGAGCCTTATGTCGGTCAGGTGGCGGTGGGTGCGGTGGTGCTCAACCGCGTCGAGCACCCATCCTTCCCCGATACTCTGTCGGGAGTCATCTACCAGAACGGCGCCTTCACGGCGATTGTGGACGGTCAGTTCGACCAGCCTATCTCCGACAGCGCCTACAATGCCGCCCGCGACGCCCTCAACGGCTGGGATCCCACGGACGGCTGCATCTACTACTACAACCCCGCCAAGACCTCAAACAAGTTCATCTGGTCGCGCCCCGTCGTCATGACCATAGGCGCACACAGGTTCTGCACCTGAGACCCCCACAAGCAAAAGGCTATCCGCAGGAAGTCGCAACCCCCTGCGGATAGCTTTTTTCATTTTTCTATGTCTTGTGGAGAGATCCTATTTTTCCATCACAAGCCCCTGCATAAAGCCGTCGAGCTCGGTGCAGCAGACGTCGCCCGCGATAAGCTCACCGCCGCAGCCTATGAGCGTCAGCTGCATACAGTCCTTGTGACCCTTGTAGTTATATACCTTATAAGTATAGACCTCAGCCTTTTTCCCGCGATAGGGCGTCAGGTCGAAGCCCTGTTCCTTTTGCAGCTCGTTATATCCCTTATAGACCTCATCGAAGCTGTCGGGGATAGTGATAGTCTTATGACTGACAGGCTTTTCGCCCGTCTCCCAGCCCAGCTCGCCGATGAGCTGCTGCCGCTGCTGTTCGGTCCTGACCTTATAAACGCGCCTGCCCGCAGAGGCTTTCACCGCACAGAGTCCCGCGAGTGCCACAAGTCCCGCCGCGATCAGCGTCACCAGAAGCAGGAACACGGGTCTTTTCAGCTTTACCGTTTTGATATACATACGCAAACTCCCTCTTTCTCCAAGGCATCGCTGCACAGCGGGTGCAGACCCGAAAGCCTTATAGTTTTGTCTATATGTATGCAGTAAAGCGGGAGTTTAGAACAAGCCGCGGTCAATAAAGCAAACCTACCCGAGCATGGCAATGAAAAGTTTAGGGGGGTTCCAAGGGAGACCCTTTTTAA
>CAMVIL010000256.1 GCA_947167535.1 uncultured Ruminococcus sp.
TCCATGGTGATCCTGCCGCTGCCGATCACCTGAAGCTGTCCGTCGACGATGCTGCCGTAGAACGAGGTGTCTTCCATCGTCTCCTCGTTGACGCCGTCGCCGTTAAACTCCATGTAGTACCAGTCGACGATCAGTGCCGCCGAATCCTCGCCGTAGATGCCGATGTCAACATTGCTCAGCTCGCGGGAGAACTCCGACGACTCACTGTCGTAGATCATCAGGCACTTCCAGCCGCCCGCCCAGCTGTAAGGGTTGGTCAGCGGTTCGGCGCCCTCGGGCATATCGCGAATGAGCCCGAACTGCCCGTAGCACCACTCGAACTCGTCGTAGTCGGGACGTTCCCTCGTGGAGTATTTCTCTGCCTCCTCCTTCGCGATGCCGTTCCCCTCAGCCTTTAGCTCGGCCTCCGACTTGGTAGTCTCGGGAGGAGCGGTGGTCTCGGGAGTAGTCGTCTCCGCAGTTGTAGTCTCGGCGGGAGTAGTCTCCTCAACGGTCGTCTCAGGCGGTGCGGTTTCCGTCTCGGTGGAAGTTGTGTCCTTAACGGAGCTGTCGTCCACCATCGACACCGAGCTGTCGGACTTCTTTTTCTTCTTGCCGCCGTCATCGTCGTCGCGGTTGACGAGATATCCCGGATTGTAGAAGAGCGCCACCGCCGCGATCACAAGTCCGCCGATGAGCAGAGTTACGAGGAATATCACGACGGGGTTGACAGATTTCTTTTCGGCGGGCGTGGTCTGCCCGAAAGCAGGCTGAGCCTGTGCGGGCACCTGAGGGAAGGGTTGCTGGTACTGCTGGTAGGGCTGCTGAAAGCTTTGCCGGGGCTGGATCTGAACGTTCGGAGCCGCCTGAGCCGTCACGCCGTCCACGAATCTGTGACCGCAAAAAGCGCAGAACACGCTGTCATCGGGAATCTGTTTGCCGCATTTCGGACAGAACATAATATCACCTCTCTGCGACCCGCAGGACGCGGATCGGTATTTTTAAAATTATAACATTTTTTCGCCGTGCAGTCAAGACAATAATCAAATATAATAAAAATTTACAGCAGGTGGGAGCCGCGCACTCTTTTCGCTACTCGACGTCAATATAGCTATATATCATAAAATAATGCTGCCGAAGGATATTGAAATACCCATCGGAATATGTTATAATAAAGGTCTGTGATAGTATTCGGAAAGGAAAGTACCTATGAAAAAAATGATACTCACCGCTGCGGGAGCCTGCTGCGCTGCCGCTGCGTTTAAACTTCTTACTCCCGTGAGGGCTGAGGCGTGGTTCTCCGCTGCCCACAAGCAGCTCACCGAGGAGGCTCTCGATCTCCTCGAGAGAGAGGGAAAGCTCAAGCAGCTGGCGTTCTACAAGCCCTACTCCGAGCAGCTGATGAAGGGCTGCGTCGATCCCGATCTGGACGGCGATCCCGACAAGGGAAGCGGCACTCATTACTATTCCGTCGCGCTGCCGAAGGGTAAGGCTCTGCCGCAGAAGGACGGCTATTTTCCCAACCGACTGGGCAGCTATTCCAGAAGCGCACGTACCTCCATGGAGGAAAACTACGCCGCTGCTCTTCTGCTCTTCCGCGCCGGAAAGACCGAGCAGTCGATGTACGCTCTCGGCAGGGCGGTGCATTTTCTCGAGGACGTCGCCTGCCCCGTTCACACCGCGAATATGCAGTACAAGAAAAAGCCGAACAACCCCCACTATGCCTTTGAAAAGCTGGCGAATACCATCGTCGGCAAGTACAAGCCCGACAAGTATGACAAGCGTCTCAACAAGAGCTACTCGGGGATAAGCTTCGAGAATCCGCTGAACAAGCTGGCGGCGGCTTCCAACAAGCACGCGGGCATGGTGGCACGCCTCGACCCTAAGGCATTCGAGAATGCGGTCAGAGAGATGGCGCCCCTCGCGGCGCAGAACGTCATGGGGCTGCTGCTGAGATTCTACGACGAAAGCCGCTCCGAGACTGGCTTTCTCCCCGCCGACGGCAAGAGGTATGCACTCAGGAACGAGGGCAGCGGCATGGTAATTACCGTCACACCCAAGTGCCTGACCCTCGAACCTTCCGACAAGACGAAGGAGCAGAAGCTGACCTTCATGATGAGCGATATGGGAAGCTTCGGCTTCAAGACCGTCGAGGGCGGATACGTCACCGGCGACCTCAAGGGCTACGAGTATCCCAAGCGCGGCACAGAGGCTTCGCAGTTCCGTCTGGCACCGCTGGGCAGCAACCGCTGGCGCATCACCACAAAGGCTTCGGGCTACTCAAAGGCGCTCGCCTGCACCCGCTCGGGAGCGCTGACAGCGGCGGAGTTTATCCCCGGCGACAAGAACATGGTCTGGGCGATACTGTGACGGCGAATGTGCAACATATACAGTAAAATAACCGGCTATGTATAAAAACTGTATAAACTGTTGCGAAAAAGCTTGACAATTGACCTGAAACAATGATATAATAGTAAGGGAAAGTATTCTCGCGGAACTGTTTCTGCGGGTCGGTCAGTGTTTCAGGAGGCTGGTATTATGATCAAGAGAATAGCGGCGGCGCTTATCGGAGCGGCTGCGCTGTTGTCGGCGGCAGCTCCATCGGCGTCTGTAATGACGGCGTATGCCGATGATATTTATGCCTGCGATTTCACTATCGGCGGTTCAAGCTATGTCGAGCAGGAGATAGAGAAGAAATACGGCTCGGACGGTATTTCTCTTTATCGTTCGATAGTCGAACAGCTGGCTGACTATGCCTACAACGGCACCGATATCGAGGACAGACTGCTGATAACGGTGAACAAGAGCCTGAAGGTCGAGTATAATCAGGGCAGCTCCATCGTCGGCTATGTCTTTAAGAACAACCCCCAGTTCTACTGGTTGGGCAACGCATGGAATTATGATATGTGGCGTCCCACCGGCAACCCCGACTGGTATATCGGCGACATAAAGCTCGCTGTGATAAACGAGT
>CAMVIL010000257.1 GCA_947167535.1 uncultured Ruminococcus sp.
CCGACAGGCTGTATCTCTCGACGCCGTCATCCTCTTTCCGAACAAGCAGTCCCGAATCCAGCATTTCCTTGAGTGCCTCGGTGAACAGGAAGTAGTCCACCACGCCCTCGCCTGTGAAGATCTCCAGCAGCTGTCCGTAGGTGCAGGGGATATCCGCCTGCTTCAGAAAATACGCCATCAGCAGCTTGACCTCAAACACCTCTTTCGGGTTGAGCACATCAGGATCTATCTCGGGGTATCGGAACATTTATCACACCTCTTGTCGGCTCAGAAATTAGGATAATCGAGCATATGGTTGAGCAGTGCGATAGCCACCGCAGCCTCAACCACCGGCACGGCTCTCGGCACTACGCAGGGGTCGTGTCTGCCCTTTACCTCTATCTTCTCGTTCTTTAAGTTGCGCATATCTATGGTGCTCTGCTCGCGTCCGATGGACGGAGTAGGCTTGAATGCCACGCGCAGGGTGATGGGCATACCATTGGAGATACCGCCCAGAATACCGCCTGCGAAGTTGCTGTGGGTCAGCACATGGCCGCGCTCGTCAACGTAGAACTCGTCGTTGTTCTCGCTGCCCAGAAGCTTTGCGCAGTTGAAGCCCGCGCCGAACTCAAGTCCCTTGACTGCGGGGATACCGAAAACCAGCTGAGCTATGGTATTCTCAAGACCGTCGAACATTGGCGAGCCGATGCCTGCGGGAACGTTTATAGCCACGCACTCAACAACGCCGCCGACGCTGTCGAGGAATCCGCGTGCCTTTTCTATCTCGCGCTTCATGCGCTTGCCCTGTTCGTCATTGATAACGGGGAACGCCTTCTCGCGGATCGCCACGATATCCTCGCGGGTGCAGGCAACGCTGTCGAAGCTGTCGTCCTTTACCTTATGTATCTCTGCGATATGAGCGCCCACATAGATGCCGCGCTTTTCGAGTATCTGGGAAGCCACCGCGCCTGCAAAGCAGATGGGAGCGGTAAGTCTGCCCGAGAAGTGACCGCCGCCGCGGACGTCGTTGAAGCCGCGGTATCTCAGCGCACCGGTATAGTCAGCGTGACCGGGACGCACGAGGGTGTCAAGCTTCGACTTCATGTAGTCAGCCGAATGCTGGTCGGTGTTCTGTATCAGTACGCAGAGAGGCGTGCCGGTGGTCTTGCCGTTTAAAAAGCCCGAGAGTATCTGAGGCAGATCCTTTTCGCGGCGCTGGGTAGAGGTCGCGTCTTTCTTGGGAGCACGTCTCGCCATAAACTGCATGACCTTGTCCATATCTATCGACTCTCCGGGGGGCACGTTATCCATCACGACGCCGATAGCGGGTCCGTGACTTTCGCCGAAAACCGAAAAGCTTATGTTATCACTCCATGTAGATGCCATGATCTATACCTCCTGACAAGCCGCACTCCTGCAACTTGCTGTTTTTCTTTTTCATCTTTCTCATACTCTCCGAAGCCGCGGGTCTTAAGCCTCTTCAAAGGTACCGCCCAGCGACTCAAACACCTCGAAGAAATCGGGGTAGGACTTCGCCACGCACTGTGCGCCGCGTATCACCAGCGGACCTGTGCATCGGGTCGAGGCTATCGCCATCGCCATAGGTATGCGGTGGTCGTTGAAGTCGGGGACTTCCCCGCCCGTCAGCGACTCGACTCCCTCTATTATCAGCCCGTCGGGCAGTTCGGTGACCCTGCCGCCCACGGCGTTGAGGCTCTGAGCCATCGCCGCCAGCCTGTCGCACTCCTTTATGCGAAGCCGTGCAGCGCCCGTTATGCGGGTAGTGCCCCTGCAAAGCGCCCCTAAAACTGCCAGTATCGGCACAAGGTCGGGGATATCTGTGCAGTCGGCTTCAAAGGCGGTGTCGAGACCGCTCTTTTTATTATACACCATTTCGTCACAGATTTCAATGATTTTTTTGTCGCCCTGAAAAGAATTTACATTTAATCCCTTAATGTTTACATTTGAACCCAGCGCATTTGCCACGCAGAAGAACGCCGCCTGCGAAAAATCCGCCTCCACCGCGCACTCGCAGGGAGCCATGACGGTACGGCTCACGCTGTAACCCTTCCCGTCCTCGGCGACCTTTGCGCCGAACCTGCTCATGCAGTCGCGGGTGATGTTCACATAGGGACGGGATTCAAGGCGGGAGGTAAGCGTCACGCGGCTGTCGCCCTCCACAATGGGGAGCGCCAGCAGGAGTCCCGTGATGAACTGCGAGGAAATATCCCCCGCGATCTTAAACTCCCCGCCCGTCAGCTTTCCGCGGACGGTAAAGGGCATGGTGCCGCTGTAATCGAACTCGATGCCGTGCTTCGGCAGTTCCTCGAGGTAGGGGGTTATGGGGCGTTCGGGCAGTCTGCCCCTGCCGATGAAGGTGGTCTCCACACCCAGCGCACAGGCTACAGGTATCAGGAACCTCAGCGTCGAGCCCGACTCGTTGCAGTCGACGGTAGCCTTTGCAGGCGGTGCGGTTATGCCCTCCACCGTGACGGTGCTTCCGTCGCAGTCTATCTCAGCGCCGAGAGCGCGCATGGCGTCAATCGTCGCGATTATGTCTTTGGAATAGTATACGCTCCTTATCACAGAGCGTCCCTTGGCGAGCGCCGCCGCGATGATAAGGCGGTGCGCCACGCTTTTCGAGGGCGGCGGGGTAACATCGCCGTGCAGCAGAGATGGGGTTATCCTTATGTCCATATCACATTTCCTCCAGTACCGCGGCTATCTGCTCCTCGGCTATGGGAGTGCTGAACTTGCCGTCGGGGAACTCCACAACGCTGCCGATGCCCTTCTGGAACACGAATCTCAGCTTGCCGTTTCGCACCTTTTTGTCGGTGTAGAGCTTCTTGGTGAGTTCGGCGCGGTCGATGTACTCGGGGATATCGGTGGGGAGCTCCGCCGCCTTGTAGAGTGCGATGACACGCTCCGCTTCCTCGGGGGTGACATAGCCCAGCTTCACGCCCAG
>CAMVIL010000258.1 GCA_947167535.1 uncultured Ruminococcus sp.
GTGCTTACCTCGGACTTGACTGTAAGGTATTCATGGTTAAGGTCTCCTACGAGCAGAAGCCTTTCAGACGCGAAGTAATGCGCACCTACGGCGCTGACGTTACTCCTTCCCCCTCGACAACTACCGAAGTCGGCAGAAAGATACTCGAGGCTCACCCCGGCACTACCGGAAGCTTAGGCTGCGCTATCTCCGAGGCTGTTGAGGTCGCTACTCACTCCGAGGGTTACAGATACGTTCTCGGCTCGGTACTCAATCAGGTACTGCTGCATCAGTCCATCATCGGTCTTGAGAGCAAGGCTGCATTTGAAAAGATCGGCGTAAAGCCCGACGTTATCATCGGCTGCGCCGGCGGCGGTTCCAACCTCGGCGGTCTTATCGCTCCCTTCATGGGCGAAAAGCTCCGCGGCGAGAAGGACTATGAGTTTATCGCAGTAGAGCCCGCCTCCTGCCCCAGCTTCACACGCGGCAAGTATGCGTATGACTTCTGCGACACAGGAATGATCTGCCCCCTTGCTAAGATGTACACTCTCGGCAGCGGATTTATCCCCTCTGCAAACCACGCAGGCGGACTCAGATTCCACGGCATGAGCAGCACTCTTTCCCAGCTTTACGATGATAAGCTGATGAAGGCAGTTGCAGTTGAGCAGACCAGCGTATTTGAAGCAGCTCAGAAGTTTGCCCGCATCGAGGGTATACTCCCCGCTCCCGAATCCAGCCACGCTATCAAAGTCGCTATCGACGAAGCTCTCAAGTGCAAGGAGACCGGCGAAGAGAAGACTATTTTCTTCGGACTTACCGGTACAGGTTACTTCGATATGGTGGCTTATCAGAAGTTCAACGACGGTGCAATGACCGATTACATCCCCACCGATGACGATCTCGCAGTCGGCTTTGCAGGTCTTCCCGAAGTATAAATATCAGAAAGGACAGTAAAATGAACAAAAGAATCAAACAGGCAGCAGCTGCACTGTGTGCCTTCACCCTCTCTGTTGCCTGCATCACAGGCTGCTCAAAGAGCGAAGGTGACAGCTCCTCATCGAAGGACAATAAGGACACGACCACTGAGCAGAACAAAACCGGAAAAGAGATCACTGACAGCAAGCTGGATATCTACATTGACAAAGATGGTGCACCTTACTACATTGATGAAGACGGAACCAAGATGATGCTCTTTTCTTCGATGTACGAGAACGGCGAGGAAGATCCTTCGGATAACTATGTTTACGATCACTACGATGACAACAATGGTCTGACATTCGATATCCCCGACGGCTGGTATGCCGATACCTCCTACGGCTCTCCCACAATGTTCATGCAGGGCGACGAAGATAACCTTGACGAGTATATCAGCATAGTTCCTTCAAGCTATGTGCTCGACGCAGACGAAAAGGGCAACTACAATACCGAAAAGGTCATCAAGTCATATTATGAGGACGGCATTTCCGAGGGCTACTACCTCTCCTTTGAGATCACTGACAAGGGCGATACAAAGCTCAACGGCGTTGATGCAAAGTATTACGTTCTGCGCTTAAGCTCAAATTCCTTCTCGGATTCCGGCGAGGAAGAGTTCATACGCATCAAGTACATCATCACCGGCGGTGAAAATTCTCATGCCGTTATTATGACAGCACTTGATACCGACGAATCCTACAACAAGGTAGTCGGCGCATTTGATACTATTGCAGATACAGTTAAGCTTCCTACTGCGGAACAGATGGCAGCTGCAGAGGCAGCAGACGAAGATATTCTTGAGGACGATGAAGACGATACCGAGGATGACGATGCAAAATCCGATGGTAACGACATAGAGTTTAACGTTCTTCAGTAATAATCCCCAATAACAACAATAAGGCGGACGCTTAAAAACGTCCGCCTTTTAGTTTGCACAGAATTTTTAATTGATCATATAGCCAGCCGCTTCAGTGTGCAGCTGCTTCTCTCTTTTTGAGTGAACGAGTACCCTTGATGATAGGCGAAAGGGGCTTGTAAACAACACCGGTCAGTGCAGAACAGATAAGTCCCTTCGCGAAAGTGAACGGTACGTTGAATATAAGCAATGCCATAATAGTGCTCTTTACGCTGGGAAGTATAGCCTGATACATACTCAGCACGCCAGCTTCTCCGCCGTACTTAGCGAACAGCTTGAAGTAGAACGGATAAACGATAAAGTAATTCAGAGGCAGGCTGATAAGAGTAAATACCAGAGAGCCAACAATAGTGGCGATCATAGCACCCTTTATCGTCTTGTTGCGCTTGTAGATCATTCCTGCAGTGAAGCAGAAAGCAGAAGAAGACATGAAATCAAAAAGATTTCCCACACCCATAGTCGAAGAATAGCCCTTGAAGATAAGATGGATGATGTTCTTGATAAGACAAACGACCACACCCTCAACAGGACCAAGTGCAAATGCTGTTATAAGCGAGATGATGTTGGAAAGATCAAGCTTGATGAAGCTGGGCATCAGCGGCGCAGGTATCTCAAGCATGAATACTATAAATGCCAGAGCACTCATCATGCCGATAACAGTTATGGATCTGGTGTTAAACTTGGATTTTGTCATTAAAAATTCCTCCTAAAAAACAATCAACAAAAAATCATCTAGGAAGAAACCTCTTGTGCAAATAAAAGTCCCCCATATCTTCATACGGGGGACAGCTAATATCTGCATAGCCTGTTTCTTTCATCCGGACTGTACGGGAACAAACGAATCTGCTCCCACCGTCGGTATCGGAATCTCACCGATTCGGCCGACCCTCATAGGAGTCGGTTTGCGGACTTCATACTAATGTACTTCACCGCCGGTGTGGAATCTCACCACCCCTTGAAACATAAATATTCAATTCTGTGCAAACTGCAAACTTCCCCGATCAGGATCTGGGAACCTTTTTACCGTTTAATTTAAGGTCGCCGAAATCGAGTGCGATATCATCGTCGTCAATG
>CAMVIL010000259.1 GCA_947167535.1 uncultured Ruminococcus sp.
GATCCTTGCTATTTTGCATTCAGCTAGACTTTCTATTTTGGTGAATGGTAAGGCAGTGGGTTTTTTTACTTGTTCTCGGGCAGCTTCCAGCGGTCGGTCTTCTGGTTGACTATCGCGCTCTCGTAGCTGATGAGATAGCTTGCGGTCATATGCAGTCTGGTGAGCTTGTCGGTGACGGTCAGATAGGCTCTGTCGTCGTAAGCCTCAAAGACCAGCATATCCCTTGTGATGGAGTTGGTCTGCCATGTCAGGAAGTAGTTGTCGTCCAGCAGCGACTTGCTGTAAGCGCCGTTTCTTTCGGCGATGATCTTGTAAAGCTGCACGAACAGCCTGTTTATCATAAACTGATCGTCGCGGTCTTCGTTCTGTCTGGTGTACATATTGTGGATATGCTCCATAACGATATAGAGATTATCCAGCGTGATGTATCTGAAGAAATCTCCCGAGAGCATACCGTCAAGCATATTGGCAAGCTCTTCGTGACGGTGGATGTCTCTCAGGTAGCTCGAGTTGACGTAGTAGTGTATCTTTATCAGGAGCTCCGAGAATTCCGAGCGCAGGCGCTTTGTCTCCTCGCTGGCGCGGTATTTGTTGAGCATAAAGTCGCAGAGCTCGTGGGTGGATTTCTCAATTTTCTCGTTCTCCGTGGCGAACATTATGTGATTGAGCCTTGGGTTGCCCTTGCAGCCGCAGGAGTTGCGGCATACCATAGACGAAGGTATGCGGTCGTTTTCCAGCTTGCCGTTGACTATGTAGTTTACAGCTTCCATCAGTGCCGAGAATCCCAGCTCGGTAGCGTCCGACTTTACGGTGGTAAGGTGAGGCACAAGCTCCTCTGCGACGGGATCGTTGTCAAAGCCTGTGACCATGATATCACGTCCGGGTTTCAGCCCCCTGCTCTCCAGCACCTTATAGCCTGCCGACGCCATCTGGTCGTTGGCGAAGACTATCGCATCAAGGTCGGGATTGCGGTCGAGCAGATCCTCTACCTCTGCGGTGACATACTTCGAGAAGTTGCCGTACACCACGCGGTCGTCGCTGTATTCCAGCCCGTGTGCCTCGACAACGCTTCTGAAAACTTCAAGCCTTGCTATCGCGTCATCGGAGGTCTTGGGACCGCTGACAAAGCCCAGCTTTTTGCAGCCGTGCTTCTCGATAACGTGGTCGATGACGTCCACGAGGCCTGTGGTGTTGTCAACGCTTATGCAGGGATAGCCGTCTATCTTAGAGGTGATCGTGATGATGGGGGTGCCTTTGTAACGGCTCAAAAATTCCTTCTTCTGTTTTTTGTCAAGATGACTTCCGATGGTGCCTATCAGCACGAGAAGCACATCGAATTTATTGTATATCGGCAGGTCGAACAGAGTATTGTACTGATACTCATATTCGGTGCGTATCTTGTCGGCGTAGATCCCGTCGATATAACGCCCCGGGAATATAACGAGATTTACATCTGCCTGTGCAGCAGCCATCATAGCGCCCTCGCACACGGCGCTGTCGAATTCATCTTCCAGATGGCTTACAAGCAGACCTATCTGCATTCTCCTCCTGTATTCCAACTGCTCGCTCATGGTTTCTCCTTTCGAGTCCTGATAACATCTATATTTACTGTATTTGGCAGTCTCATCATTCGTTGATACTGTACTTTTCAAGAACATTGCCCTTCGTCAGCTTTCCTGTCTTGCTTCCGATGGTCATGCCGTCTCCCGTGAGGAAGGTAATGTCAAGCTCGGATTCATCTATCGAGATATCTCCGGCGCCTTCCATGTCTCCGACGCCCGATACTCTTCCGCCCTCAGCGTAGAAGGAAAGGCAGGTATGCAATATGTCGAAGTCGGAACGTGTGCCGTAGGAGCCCGCGCAGATTATGTTTCTGCCCCTCATGTCAACTCCGAGCTTCATATTCCTGAATCTCACAGAGGTGTTTCCGCTCTCCATAGTGCCCATGCCGCAGAGTTTGTTGCCCGAGCCCAAGCAGGTTATGGCGGTATCGTGGCAGTCGAAGACGGCGTTTCCGTACATAGAGCCGATAGCCACGGCGGTGGCTGCTGCCACAGACACGATGACCTCGCAGTTGTTGATGAGTATCTCGCAGTCGCCCGACCAGCTTCCGATGCCGACGCAGTTGGCGTTGGTGCAGTTTATCTCGGTCTTGCCCGCCTTTATGTCGATGCGTCCTGTGTGTCCCGCGCCTATTCCGACGGCGTTTTCGCCGTTGACGTTCAGGACAAGGTGACCGTCCATCTTTATCTCGATATCGCCGCAGGCGGCGCCCGGGACGTTGCCGATGGCGTAGCTGTCATGCGCTTCGGGGGATATCGTGAGCATACCTATGCCGCCAATTGTCAGCTTTGAGCTTTCGGGAACATATATGCCCGAGTGTTCAAGCAGGTTGCCGTACTCGGCTACCAGTGTGACATTGCTGTTCTTTCCTATGGTGATGGCAGGCTCGTCGTCCCTTGATTCGATGGCGACGCCCTTGAGTACAAGCTCGCATTCCGTGTTGTCGCTTATGGTGACCGGCAGCTTCATGAGATTATCTCCGCTGCCGACCAGCGTGACCTTTCTGCCCGCTATATGTATGTCGGTGAAGTGCTCGAGGGCGAGCTCCTGCAAATTTACTTCCTCGCCGTCCGCAGCGTGGTATATCTTCTTGACCAGACCTGCGGCTTCGAGGTTTATCGCTACTATCTGATTCTTTATGTCCTCGGATATGCTGTTGACGAATACGGGCTTGGGTCGGGATACGTAATAGCCCTGAAGCAGGTCTATGCTCAGGTGAATAAGCGTGCGTATCTCCTCGACGGTCTCAACGCCCTCGCCCAGCGCGAGCATTCCCGAAGAATGAAGGAAATCTATTATCCCCGCGACGAACTTCTGCATACGCGGGTTGCTGTCGATGTCTGCTATCAGCGAGCGGTCTATCTTT
>CAMVIL010000260.1 GCA_947167535.1 uncultured Ruminococcus sp.
AGGAATTCGCCGAAGAAGTTGCCGACACCGCAGAGCTTGCGAAATACGGGCTTGACACGCCGAAAGCTACCGTAAAGGCGAATTTCACCGACGGCTCAGAATTCACGCTCAAACTTGGTATAGAAGTTCCCACATCGTCAACGGCAATATACATCACGGCCGACGACAAGAATGTCTATACGCTCAACAAGAGCAAGGTCAGCGACTTCCTCGGGAACAAATACGGCTTTGTGAAGCTTGAAGCGGTGCCGGACTACGACGCAACGAGCGAGGAAGTAAAGAAGATGACGGTAGAGCGCTTCGACCTTGAGGTTCCGCTTGTCATCGAAAGCATCAAGCCCGAGAACGAGGGAGACATCCAGGTGTATTCCTACCGTATGGTGAGCCCGTATTCCGCGTATGCAGACCTTACCGACTCGCCGAACTTCATGTACAGCGTTTTCGGCCTGACTGCATCTTCCTGCGAGGGTGTGGGCTTAAATGACAAGGTGCGCGAGCTTACTGGTCTGAACGAGCCGCTCTGCGTGATAACGACAGAATCCAACATCAAGACATACACCGTAACGCTCGGCAAGGCGATAGTCGATACCACAACGAATGAAGACGGCACCGAAACGAGGAAGGTGAGCGGCTTCTACGGCATAACAAGTGAAGTGCCGGATGTGCTGTACTGCTTCGACGCGTCAAGCATAGCGGCAATGCAGGTCAATCCCGAGCAGCTTATTTCCAAGCTGTTCCTTATGCCGTATATCTACTCTCTCGACAGCGTGACCTACAGCGACCCCGAGGGCAGAGCGGTCAATATAGGGATCGAAACGATCAAGGCGCAGAGCGAGGATGAGCAGGACGAGTATAAGTTCACCCTCAACGGCGAGCCCACGGCCGAGCAGCCCGTCAAGGATCTGTACCAGTATTTTATATCGGCTTCGGGCGAGGAACTCTACTTTGACGAGGACAAGGGCGAGCTTATAGCCGAGATAAATTATAACTACAAAGATAAGAAAGACGGAATAGACGGTAAGGACACCGTGCGTTTCTACAGCTCAAACACCGACCGCAAGGTGATAATAGAGGTCAACGGCCAGAACCTCTTCAAGACCCGTAAAATGTACACCACCCAGCTCTACGCCAACATAGATAACTTCCTCAGCGGCAAAGAGATAATCCTGACGTATTGAGAAAAGTAACTCTCACCGCAGGCAGGTAGCCGCAAATAAAGCACCCGACATATCCGCGGGCGAAAACAGATAAAACTCTGCTAAACAACAAAACAGCGCCCCCGCTTTTTCGGCGAGGGCGCTCTTGTTATAACGGGTTTATCAGGTCAGTGTATTCAGCAGCGTGTCATAATAATTCGCGGCAGAAGAAGTCACATCTGTCCCGGAAGTACCGAGGAAATCAAGCAGGCTGCTTCCGGTCGAGAAAATCGACGACGCATAGGTCGAGAGATTTCCCGCAGCGGTCGAGACTGTATTGAGAAAATCTGCAAGCTCCGCGGAGGAGAATTTCTCGGGGTCAAAGGTGAGCTTCCCGTCCTCGGAAGCTGTGATACCGGCGCTTGCGAGAGCGTCACCGGCCGACTGTACGGCAGTCTTCAGCAGACCCGAATACATGGTCCCCGAGGTTCCGGCCTGCGTCGCAAGATCGCTGAGCAGTGTGTTGAACTTCGGTACGAGGTCGGCAAGCTGCGTTTTGAGCACGCTGTCATCCGCGCCCTCGGAGGCTTTGAACAGGTTTATCGCGGAAACGAGCTTGTCCGCGTCGGTCTTTGAAGTGTTGTCGGTCGCGCTTGCAAGGCCGAGGGAGCTTACCACCGCCGCTGCGGTAGTGTCGGTATCGGCGTTCTGCAGCGCGTAAAGTATAGTGCTCGCGTCGGTTCTCCCGAGCAGGGACGAGCTCTCGGAACGGGGAGTTCCCACAACTCGGGTGCTTTCTTCGATACTGTCAAGCTTCGTGCGCAGAACATCGGAAAATCCGGTGTTATCGACAGAACCCGTCTGTATCGCGTTCTTTGTGGTTTCGATCATCTCGCGGACGGTCTCTCCGACCGCTCCGGAACGATATATGTACATAGTTATCCTTCCTTTCTTCCATGAAATTATTATAACACATTTCCGCCTGAAATGCAAGAACTAATTCTTTATTCCCCGCAAAACCACAGGGAAATGGGGACGCAGTCCCCACAACAGAAACGCTCCCCCTCCCGAGGGAGGGGGAGCAGGGGAGTGGGCTTTACCCCGTATTGGCATTACTTCTAAAATTATTGGTAAAAAAAAGTCAAAACTACCAAATATAATAACAAATTATTGACAGCAGGGGAAATTTGATATATAATATCTTTGTATCAAAATTTTTTGTGGAGGGAATATACGATGTATGAAATAAAGCTCGTCTGCGGTATCTGCGGCGGCGATGTGACGCCCGATGAGACCGGCGCTGTCGGAAAATGCGCAGGCTGCGGCAATTCACTTATCTACCCCAAGTCCGATATAAAAAAGCTCAACAGGATAACCTATCTGAGAAATACATTCCGCTTTGATGAGGCAAACGCGCTTGCCGAAAAACTCGTTGAGGATAACCCCGATGACAGCGCGGTTTACTGGACGCTCATGCTCTGCCAGTATGGCATACAGTATGTGCGTGAGGGCTCGTCCCGCTTCCCCGTGTGCAGAAAGGATATAACCGCTCTGCCCGCGCTCGCCGAAAGTGAAAGCTACAAGCGCGCTCTCTACTACGCGACCGAGGATACCCAGGCGGGATTTACCGCGCTCGCGGGAAGCCTCGAGGATACCATCAGCATAACCCGCAACATTATGACACAGGAGAAGGAATACGATGTGTTCGTTCTCAGCCGTGAGGATGCCACCGTAGATAACGACCTCGACGGCGACAGGATCTTCCTCCGCTTTACCGAAAACCTCAATCTCAG
>CAMVIL010000261.1 GCA_947167535.1 uncultured Ruminococcus sp.
CGATGTTTGCGCTGTCAAGTATCTTCTTCATCATGCCGTAGACGTAGTCGCGGACGTCCTTGCGGGAGTAGTCGAGGACGTACTGCTCGCGGCAGAGGGTGAGGGGTCTGCCCTTGACCTGTATCGCCCAGTCGGGGTGAGCGCGGTAGAGTTCCGAGTCGGGAGAGACCATCTCGGGCTCAAACCAGAGGCCGAACTTCATGCCGAGGGCATTGACGCGGTCTACAAGATTTTTCAGTCCGCCTTCCATCTTGCTCTCGTAAACGAACCAGTCGCCCAGCGAGGAGTTATCGGAGTCGCGGTGACCGAACCAGCCGTCGTCCAGCACCATCATCTCGATGCCCAGCTTGGACGCCTGCTCGGCTATCTGATATATCTTCTCTGCGGTGAAGTTGAAGTAGGTAGCTTCCCAGTTATTAATGAGTATCGGGCGGCGCTTGTCCTTCCACCGGCCGCGGATAAGGTTCTGTCTGTAAAGGTCATGGAAGGTGCGGCTCATCTTGCCGAGACCGCTGTCGGAATGTACCATAACGACCTCGGGAGCGGTGAACACCTCACCGGGCTCTAACAGCCACTCAAAGTCTGCGCTGTTGATACCCATTACATAACGGGTCTTCTTATGCTGAGTGACCTCAGCCTGAGACACGAAGTTGCCAGAGTAGACGAAGTTGAAGCCGAAGCACTCGCCGCTGTCCTCGTCTGCCTTGTGCTCGCAGAGAGCGGTGAAGGGGTTGTTCTGGTGGCTGGACTCGCCGCGCATGGAGTCCACCGCCTGCTTTCCGTGGTGCAGGGGGCTTCTTTCGATAGCGCGTTCCCTCGCCCAGGAGCCGTTAAGGGTTATCATATCGAACCCGTCGGTATCGAACTCAACGCAGGCGGAGTATATGCGGGTCAGTTTGACATTATCGCCGCCGACGTTCTTCACCTTCACCGAGCGGGTGATGACGTCGAGTTCGGCGAACGCCGTGTAGATGAGCGTCACCTCAAGACCTGCGGGCTTGTCCTCCATGACTATCTCAAGGGTCTGTGCCTCATCGGGAGTATTGGCGAAAGTCGCGGGCAGACCCTCGAGGGCGGGCTTGCCGTCGTATATCTTATGTGACTTGTAGCGCAGGTCGCAGGCCGCCGCACCGTTCTTATCGCGGATAGCGAAAGCGTGTTCGCGGTAGTCGCCGAGACCGTAGGTGGGATACTCAAAGGGGAGCGTATCCATAAAGGAAGCGCGGTCGCGGTCGTTGGTCTCGGGAGTAAAGGGGTTCTCGTCGAGGCGGAGCAGATAGGTGAGGTCGTCATCGGGCAGAGCCTTTCCGAAATAGGTATGGGCAAGATACCCCTCCGACACTACCTGCAGGATGTAGCAGGTGTCCTTTGCCGTCAGCTTGAAGCTGCGGGCAGATTCGTTATATGTTACAGACATAGGTTTTCCTCCGTTTTCATGAAATTTCATGCTAATTATAGCACAGTTCCCGACGTTTTGCAATATCACCTTTTTATCCTTCTGCAAAAAAATAAAGGCAACACCGCACTGCACCGTACGGCATTGCCTTGTTGTCGTTATTCTGTCTTGCGCTTTTTCAGGCCGAGCCTGCGGACTGCCGCCAGCGCTATGCCTAGGACAGTTGCCGAGCCTGCGGCTACTGCTCCCGCTATGGGCGCGTCGTCAGAGGAAGCGCTGTATTCGGAGCTTTCCTCTTCCTGAGCGTCAGACTTCGTCTCGGCGGAGTTTTTGTCCTTGCCTATCACGATAAGCGACACCGTCTCGGGCTCCATCTCGTAGGTGAGGGTATCGCCCGAAAGAGTCACTGCGCCGTTTTCGCTGTCGCCCATCTCAAAGACCTGCGCCGCCATGCTGCTGAGTCCGTAGAGCTTGGCATAGCCGTACTCCCCGCCCAGATTGATGTTAGCGGTGGTCTTGTCCTTGAAGGACTTATTGGTGACCACAACCGTCAGCAGGTCGTCGCTGTCGCCGTTGACTGCGGCGTAGGCAGTAGAGGTCGCGACATCATCGCTCTCGCAGCTCACCAGCGTATCGCCGAAGCCGCCGCCGCTGCCGTCGCAGTTGGTGTAGAGGTTTATCGCCGCCATCTGATAGTCTGCGTCGAAGGTGAACAGGCTCGCGAAGTAGACTTCGTTCTGCGCGAACACGCCGAGAGCGTCAGCTTCGGCTATGCCGCCGCTGATATCGTAAGGCGCACCGAAGTCGTACTCGGTGATGGCGAGCTTGGTGTCGGGGTAGAATTTATCTATCGAAGCTCTGATGTTCGGCAGGAGCGGCAGGAATTCCGAACCTGCTATCCAGCTGTCCTCGGTGTAGCTGTCATCCCAGAGGGTGCGGGTGGAGTTGAGCCGCGCCGCCACGCATTTTTCATCGCTGAAATGGCTGCAGGAACGCTCCCCGCAGGCGCCCTTTGCTTCGGTATAGTAGTGGATATCGAGAACATCCAGCAGCCGCTGACCGCAGTCGTCCTCTGCCTTTTTCATCTCGTCGAGGTAGTAGTCGATGAACCAGCGGTAGTCGGGGTCGTTGTACCTGACCTCGTTCCAGTCGGGGGCGTTCTGGAAGCAGACGAAGGCGTTGAAGCCGTAAAGCGCGGGTCCGAATATCTCGGCGTTCGGGTCAACTGCCTTGACCGCCTTTGCCATCGTGATACTCTTGTCGATTATCTCCTTGCAGGTGGTCTGCTCGGGGTGGACGAGGGAGTGTGTGCCGCTCCAGAGGGAGGGCTCGTTGTCGAGGGAATAACCCCTGATGCCGCCGTTCTGAGAATCTCCCAGCGTCTCCTTGAGATAGTTGACGAACTCGTCCATGTAGACGGTCTTGTCGTTCAGGTCGGGCGTGAGAGAAAACTCCTTTCCCTTGACCAGCTCCACCTTGTTCCATC
>CAMVIL010000262.1 GCA_947167535.1 uncultured Ruminococcus sp.
ACTTCCTGCTTGGGCTCCCCTCTCCCCTCGTGAGGGCGGCGGGAGCGCTTACTAATGTCTGGATGAGGCTTCTCGGCGACACGCCCCCCGACGCGGGACGCGCTTTCTTTCAGTTCACCACAGCCGAGGCGGAACGCTTCAACCGCGAAAATCCCACCCCCGACGGAGTTTTCTGCCGAAGCTACGGCTTCAAGATGAAGCACGCCCTCAGCGACATCACCATGACGATACCCTATCTGGTGGTGAAACGGTTCGACGGCGAGAACGACGGTCTGCTTTCCGAGCGCGCCGTCAGGTGGGAGAACTTCAAAGGAATGTACACCTCGGCAAGCGGCCGCGGGATATCCCACTGCGACGAGGTGGATATGCGCAGGATGAAGCTTACCCGCAGGCTCCCCGCTTCCGACAGGGAGATACGCGATATCACCGAGTTCTATATCGGCATCGTCCGCGAGCTCAAAGATATGGGACTCTAAAAGGAATGACTAGATGAACACATCAAAAGCAAGGTTCGCCGCCGTCCTGTTGTCGGCGGCTGTGATATTTTCAGGGTGCGGAGCCACCGAGATACAGCCAAAAGAGCCCGCACCTTCCGCCGTCCCCGCCATGCAGACGGAGACCTCTGCCGAGACGGTCACAGGCAAGACCGTCCCAGAGTACACAGGGACTACGCAAGCTGCCGCCGAGCCCGCAGACTCGTCCGAACCGCTCAGCGAAGCCGAGCGGCTGCTCTCGGAAATGAGCCTCGAGCAGAAGGTTGGACAGCTTTTTGTCATACGCCCCGAACAGCTGGCGGGCAGCATCAGCGAGGACAGCATCGGCAACTCCTCGGAGGACGGCATGACCGCCGTCAGCGAAGACATGACCGAGTTTGCCGCAAAGTACCACATCGGCGGGTACACGCTGTTTGCGCGGAATGTCAAGTCTCCCAAGCAGCTAATGCGGCTGACCTCTGACCTTAAAGAAATCAGCGAAATCCCGCCCATGCTCCTCATTGACGAGGAAGGCGGCGACGTCTCGCGCATCGCGGGCAACGTCAAGTTCCCCGACCTTCCGGTCTATCCCAATATGCATTACATAGGCGAGACCGGCGACACCGAGCTTGCGAGAAAGGCGGGCGCAGATATCGGCGGCTACCTCGCGGAGTACGGCTTCACCGGCGACCTCGCTCCCGTTGCCGACATAAACTCCAACCCTTACAACGTCGTGATAGGCGAGCGCGCTTTCGGCGACAACAAGGACACCGTCTCGGACATGGTCTCGGCATTCGCCGACGGACTGCACAGCGCGGGCATCTCCTGCTGTCTCAAGCATTTCCCCGGTCACGGCGACACCTTCTCCGACACCCACGACGGCACCGTTACGGTGGACAAAAGCTGGGAGGAGCTGTCCCGTCAGGAGCTCGTCCCATTCGTAGAGAACATGGGCAAGGCGGACATGATAATGACCGCCCACATCACGCTGGAAAACGTCAGCAGCGACGGACTCCCCGCCTCTCTCTCGAAGGAGATAATCACCGACAGGCTCCGCGGAGAGCTTGGCTACGACGGTCTTATCATCACCGACGCGCTCGCCATGAGCGCCGTCACCGAACCCTATGGCAGCGGAACAGCGGCAGTTATGGCATTCGAGGCGGGCAACGACATACTGCTGATGCCCGAGAGCATAAAGCAGGCATACGGCGCGGTGCTGGAAGCGGTCAGAAACAGCGAGATCAGCATGGAACGGCTGGACGAAAGCGTGCTGAGGATACTCAGATACAAGCTGGAAAGATGATCTCAAGAACCGAAGATGTAAAATAATTGTAAACTTTCAGAAAGAAACGCCCCGCTCAGTTGACGGGGCTTTAATTATAGTGTATAATAGACGTTACGCGGACTGTGCAAATGAGCGCGGTCTGTTATAATTTGTGCTCATTTCCCGAGCACGGTATTTTATAATGAAAGGAGAGAGATCATGCCTACCTTTAACCAGTTAGTTAAGAACGGCAGAGACAGCTTTACCAAGAAGTCGACCGCTCCTGCTCTTCAGAAGGGTTACAACTCCAAGAAGAAAAAGATGATCGACCAGAGCTGCCCGCAGAAGAGAGGCGTCTGCACCGCAGTAAGAACGGCTACCCCTAAGAAGCCTAATTCCGCTATGAGAAAGATAGCAAGAGTTAAGCTCACCAACGGAACCGAAGTAACTTCTTACATCCCCGGTATCGGCCACAATCTTCAGGAGCACAGCGTTGTTCTCATCCGCGGCGGACGTGTTAAGGACCTCCCTGGTACCCGTTACCACATCATCAGAGGCACACTTGACGCACAGGGCGTTGCTAAGAGAATGCAGGCTCGTTCTAAGTACGGCGCTAAGAAGCCTAAGGCCGGTAAGTAAGCCGGACTGAGGGCTCCCGCGTGAACAGCGTGGGAAAGCGCAACACACGTTTAAGGTTAAAACTCATTGTCGCAATAGCTGCGAAGACCACAGTAATTGCGGATAGGTTTATAATGGTATGATCTTTACTATATAAGCCTTGCCGCTTTGGATTACTGGACGGGGCGCAGGGGTAAGCCCTGCGAGCGAGTACCTGTGAATTCATTTTTTATGAAGGAGGGAATTACAGTGCCTAGAAGAGGTAAGGTTGCTAAGAGAGACGTGCTGGAGGATCCGGTATACAAGTCTAAGCTTGTTACCCGTCTTGTCAACAACATCATGCTCGACGGTAAGAAGGGTGTAGCCCAGAAGATCGTATACGGTGCATTTGAGATCGTTGAGGAAAAGACCGGCAGACCTGCTCTCGAAGTATTTGAAGAGGCGATGGAAAACATCATGCCCGAGCTGGAGGTCAAGGCCCGCCGTGTCGGCGGTGCTACCTATCAGGTTCCTATGGAGGTTAGAC
>CAMVIL010000263.1 GCA_947167535.1 uncultured Ruminococcus sp.
GCATACCGTCGTTGTAAGCCCAGTCAACTACCTGATGGACTCTTGCCATCCATGCGCTGTCGATGACATAGTCGCTGTTCATGTGCTTGCCCCAGGAAACGGGGATACGGATAGTCTCAAAGCCTGCTGCGTGGACAGCCTTAATAGCAGCCTCGGTGGTCAGATCCTTCTGCCATGCCGTTTCAAGGTCAACTCCGCTTTTTCCGGAGGTGGCGTCGAAGGTATTTCCGAGCACCCAGCCAGCGCCAAGGTTCTTAAGGTAATCCTGAGTAGCGGAAGGGATAGCGTCAGCGGAAGCCGACATCGGAACGACCGCTGCCAGAGCAGCTGTCATTGCCGCTGCGGAAAGAGCGCTCATTCCGCGTTTGAAAATGTTCTTCATGTGAATAAGTCCTTTCTGTATTATTCAGGCAGCACCGGTCAGAGTGTTGTCTGATCATTCCGTTTGGTATGTAGGATCTGCAAGCCTGTGGGGAGCCGTTACCGTACCGTGGGGCTGTATGCGTCGATCAGCTCGTTGAGCTTGTCTATCGTCCGCGCCCAGCCTTCTGCGGAAAACTCCTCTTCAAAGCTGTCTGCTGTCTCCGACTTGTCAAAACAGAGGTCTCCGTACCATATGCTCACTACAAGCTTCGGCGGCTCGTCCTTCCCTCTGGGTTCGACACGATAGTTGAATGACCCCAGTACGCTCCCCGTCCAGACGTTGCCGAATTCAAGGTACGCAAACGTCGGAACATCAATATGTCCGTGGTACAACGGCGGTCACTCCTTTCTGCAAATATTATCGCCTGTACGGCAAGAAAAGTATACAATATTTGTTGTATTATTATATCATTTTTAACGCATATTGTCAAGTATTTTTTTGACCCCTTGACAAAAGCTGACCGAGATGATATACTGTTAAATGTGTATAACTCAGGTACAGTTGTACGTTGGGGGTGGACTTCACTTGAACAAAAATACAGGTATGGTAGTGGTGAGCGAATCGGCTCTGCCTGAGGTCATTATTAAGGTGCTTCACGCAAAGGAGCTCAAAGCCGCTTCTCAGCAGATGTCCTCGTCCGAGGCCTGCAGGATAGTCGGCATCTCGCGCAGCGCTTACTATAAATATAAGGACAGCGTATTCAGATACGAAGAGCAGTCGGAGGACAACACCTTCTCGCTGGAGCTGAGGCTCATTGACAGGCAGGGTGTGCTGTCGGCTGTTATCTCCAAGCTTTACGAGCTGGGCATGAATATAATCAAGATAAACCAGAATCCCCCCGTGGACGCGGTAGCTTCCGTGTCGATCTCGGTAAGACGCGATCCCGACGGCGCCTGCAGCCGCGAAAAGCTGACACAATCGCTGGAACGTCTCGACGGTGTAGCAGCGGTCAAGGTCAAGTGATCGCATTATTAATGTATATTATAATAATGATATATTGAAAGGAAAAGAATAGGAATGAAAAACGTAGCAGTTATAGGATATGGTGTTGTAGGTTCGGGTACGGTCGAGCTGTTTGAGAAAAACCGTGAGTCGATCAACCAGAAGGTCGGCAGAGACTGCGACATCAAGTACATAGTGGATCTCCGCGACTTCCCCGGCGACCCCTATGAGGACAGAATGGTCAAGGACTTCAACGTAGTTCTTCAGGACGAAGAGATCGAGGTAGTAGCGGAAGTCATCGGCGGCATCGAGCCTGCTTTCACCTTCACCAAGAAGGCGCTGGAGAGCGGCAAGAGCGTAGTTACTTCCAACAAGGCGCTGGTTGCGGCAAAGGGTGCTGAGCTGCTGAAGATCGCTCACGAAAACAATGTAAACTATCTTTTTGAGGCTTCTGTCGGCGGCGGTATCCCGATAATCAGACCTATCAACAAGTGTCTCGCGGGCAACTCCATCGAGCAGATCAGCGGTATCTTGAACGGCACCACCAACTTCATCCTCACCAAGATGATAAGAGAGCAGATGGACTTTGACGCTGCTCTGAAGATGGCTCAGGAGCTGGGTTATGCCGAGGCTGATCCCACTGCAGACGTTGAGGGCGAGGACGCCTGCCGCAAGATCTGCATACTGGGTTCGCTGGCATACGGCAAGCACATCTATCCCGAAGACGTTCACTGCTCGGGCATCACCCGCATCACCCTTGACGACGTAGCGTATGCCGAGAACGCGGGCTATGCCATCAAGCTTATCGGTTCGGTTAAGGCTGTCGAGGACGGCAAGGTAACTGCCATCGTTTGCCCGAGACTGGTTTCAAAGGGCAATCTGCTGGCTACCGTTGACGGCGTATACAATGCCATCTCGGTAACAGGCGACGGCGTCGGCGACGTTCTGTTCTACGGACAGGGTGCAGGCAAGCTGCCCACCGCTTCCGCGGTTGTCGGCGACATCATCGACTGCTTAAAGCACCGCGACCGTTCCATCATGATCTCCTGGGAAGACAACAGCGACAAGAGCTATGTTGTCAAGTACAAGACCGTCGAGAACGCTATGTATGTACGCATTCAGGCTGAGAATGCAGACCAGCTCAAGTCCGCGATCTCCGAGATGTTCGGCAAGCTGACCTACATCGAGCGTGCAGGCAGACCAGACAACGAGCTCGCGTTCATCACTCCGACAATGGTCGAGAGCGTGATCGACGAGAAGCTGGCTGAGCTTTCGCACTCTGCCGAGATCAAGAGCAAGATAAGACTGTTATAATAATCAAAACAGAATGATACAAGGCGGGAGAGCAGAAAGTTCGCCCGCTTTGTTTTTGAAGGGAGAACACATATGTCAACATCATCAATGCAGGGGTACAATTGCATAGCGGTATTCAATCCCGACGCCGACAAGTGGCTGATGTGTATGCGAGAGAAGGAGCCGTACAAGGGTATGCTGAATCTTG
>CAMVIL010000264.1 GCA_947167535.1 uncultured Ruminococcus sp.
ATGTACGCCTCGCACCGAGGATCACCCGTCACGGCGTTCTCATCGAGATCTACGGCGAAGGTGTGCTTATCGTCGGCGAGAGCGGCGTAGGTAAGTCCGAGACCGCTATCGAGCTCGTAAAGCGCGGACACAGACTCGTTGCCGATGATGCAGTAGAGATCCGCCGCGTTTCCAGCATTAGCCTTGTAGGTTCTTCCCCCGACAATATACGCCACTACCTTGAGATACGCGGTATCGGTATCATCAATGTCCGCAGACTGTTTGGTATGGGTGCTGTAAAGGTCACCGAGAAGATAGACATGGTAGTTGAGCTTGAGCCGTGGGATTCCACCAAGGTTTACGACCGCATGGGCGTTGACAATGAGTTCACCACTATCCTCGGCGTAAGCGTGCCCAGCCTTACTATCCCGATAAAGCCCGGCCGTAACCTTGCAGTCATCCTCGAGGTAGCGGCTATGAACAACCGTCAGAAGAAGATGGGCTACAACGCCGCGCAGGAGCTTCTTGACAATCTCGGTCTTCAGGTAGACAAGAAGGATAAGGTCAAGAGCTGGGATCTGATGTAACTAATGATACCGAAAGGATAGATGATAGCATGATAACTGCTGCCGAACAGCTTGCAGAGCTCGCGGAAGAACTTGGCTGTAAGGTCTGCCGCAATGAGCTTCTCTGTGAGCATACTACCTTTAAAATTGGCGGTCCCTGCACCGTTATGATATCCCCGAACAGCGTAGAGAATCTCTCCAAACTTATAAGATTCTCTACCGAAAAGAATGTACGTACTCTCATCATGGGAAAAGGTTCAAATATGCTTTGCGCCGACGAGGGCTTTAACGGTGTTGTGTTCCTTTTTGATAACTCTATGGGCGACATCGAGCAGATAGATGAAGTCACCCTGCGTGCCTATTCTGGCGCAAGCCTTATCTCCGTCTGCCGTAAGGCGCTGGAGCTTTCCCTCAGCGGTCTGGAGTTTGCCTATGGCATACCCGGTACCGTCGGCGGTGGAGTGTATATGAATGCGGGTGCCTATCAGGGCGAGATAAAGGACGTAGTTAAAAGCGTCACCGCAATGGATACCCACGGAAATCTGCGCACCTACCGTCCTTCGCAGCTGGAATTTACATACCGCCGTTCGCGGTTCTATTACAGCAGCGAGATGATAATAAGCGCCGACTTCGAGCTTACCCGAGGCAACAAGGAAGAGATCGAAGCCAAGATGAAAGATCTTATTGGAAGGCGCAAGGAAAAGCAGCCTCTCGAATTCCCGAATGCGGGCTCTACTTTCAAGCGCCCCGAGGGACAGTATGCAGGCAAGCTTATAGAGGACTGCGGACTGCGCGGCTGTACCATCGGCGGAGCGCAGGTGTCCGAAAAGCACTGCGGATTTGTCATCAATAAGGGCAGCGCGACCTGCTCCGACGTCCGTGGTCTTATAGATCATATTCAGCGTACCGTTCACGACAGCACAGGCTTCAACCTTGAGTGCGAGGTGCGCATCATACCTTACGAATAAAAGGAGGGTCATACCGTGCAGCTTGTTATAATCACGGGAATGTCCGGTTCGGGTAAATCCACAGCGGTAAATGTCCTTGAGGATATGAACTATTACTGCGTTGATAATATCCCCCCCGAGCTAATAATCAAATTCGTCGATCTCTGTGAGAACTCCGGAGGAATGATAAAAAAAGCTGCGTTCGTAGTAGATGTCCGCGGCGGCGACTTTTTCCTGAAGCTTCAGGACGCCGTAAGCCATCTTCGCAGCAGCGATATTGATCTGCGTATACTCTTCCTTGAAACTGCGGATAACGTTATCGCCAGAAGATACAAGGAGACCCGCCGCAAGCACCCCCTTGATGAGAGCGCGGGCGGCAGCGTTACAAAGGCTATCCAGATGGAACGTGGTCTGCTCATGTCCGCTAAGGCTATGAGCGACTATTACATAGACACCACCAACTATTCCTCGGCTGAGCTGAGATCGCGCCTCTATTCGATCTTTGAGGAAAACTCGGGTGAACATATGCGTATCGACGTGCGTTCCTTCGGTTTCAAGTACGGCGTTTTCGGTGAGGGCGATCTGATATTCGACGTCAGATGTCTGCCTAATCCTTTCTATGTCCCCGAACTGAAGCATAAGACGGGTCTCGACCCCGATGTTTCGGGCTATGTCATGAGATTCGAGCAGTCGCGTGAACTGCTTGACAAATTCTGCGACCTTATCGACTATATGCTGCCTCTTTACGAAAAAGAGGGTAAGGCTCAGCTTGTCATCGGCTTCGGCTGTACAGGCGGAAAGCACCGCAGCGTCACCTTTGCCGAGGCGGTCGCCGATCATCTGCGCAGTAAGGGCAGAAAAATACGCATCGACCACAGAGATATTGATAAACACTAGGGAGTGAACCTATGACGGAGGTTTCTTTTTCGTAGAGCGTTAAGGAAGAGATACTGTCTAAGATCAACAATACCGCTAAGGCAGAAGCTTGTCTTTACGGTATGCTTCTCTGCGCCAATGAGCTGTCCGCTGATGAGATACTACTGCTTACCGAGCTTGAAAAAGCGGCAGAGTTCTTCCGCAAGGGCGTGTATTCGCTCAGTGTGAACAGCAGTGATGCGCGGACTAAACTGTTTGAGCATTTCGGCATCGGCGAGAACAGACAGCGGCTCCGTGAGCGTTATCCCAAGCCGTCGCTGTATCCTCAGATGACGGCGGGAATGTTTCTCTCCTGCGGCTCGCTCAGCGACCCCAACAAGGGTTACCACATGGAATTCGTAATGCCGACTCTCGAGCTTTGCAACTATCTGGGACTGCTGCTCATCGAGAATTTCGATATG
>CAMVIL010000265.1 GCA_947167535.1 uncultured Ruminococcus sp.
CTCGCGGTCTACGAGGAACTTGGTGAAGTTCCACTTGATATCTCCCGCTTCCTTGGCGCTGGTGCTTATCTTTTCGATGGCTTTCATCGCCATCTTGCTCTTCAAGCCGGACACTTCTTCTTCGGGAGCGGAGGCTTTCAGGAGAGTGAACAGCGGAGACTCGTTCTCGCCGTTTACCTCGACCTTCGCCAGCTGATCGAACTGAGTCTTGTATTTGAAGGTGCAGAACTCATGTATTTCGTCGTCGCTTCCGGGAGCCTGACCCGCGAACTGATTACAGGGGAAATCGAGTACCTCGAGACCCTTGTCGTGGTAAGCTTCGTAGAGCTTTTCCAGCCCCTCGTACTGCGGAGTGAACCCGCACCCGGTAGCGGTGTTGACTATAAGCAGGACCTTACCCTTCATATCTGCCAGATCAAGCTCGCCGTCTTTTCTTTTCTTAACCTTGATGTCATAGATCTTCATTTCGATATCCTCCTTTGTATTCAGCTTTTTGTTTTTATCTTTGTTTGCAATTAAATTGTACCAAATTTAATTTGGTTTGTCAAGCATTTTCCTGAAGTTTTACAAATAGTTCACAAATACACAAATTCGGTATATGATTAAGTATCTCCACAAAGCCGAGGGTTATACAAAAGCCGAAGAACGACTGCTCTTCGGCTTATACTATTATAAGGTATAGTAATCGAACACTGCCGATGCGGGAATGCCCTTGTTGTGGAGCTTTTCCTCTAACTCGGCGCGGTCGGCTTCTTCTATTCGGGCGGGGAGATGCACGGTGATGTTCTCGGGCAGACCGTAGAAGCATCCTGCCTTGAAGCCCTCGATTGACATCTGGTAGAGCACGGCACCGCTGAACCAGAGATCGGTCAGCTTAGCGCTGTCGGCGAACACGTTGGCGGGAGCGCTCTCGAGGTTTGAGTTGACATAGATCTCCTTGTAAGGCGAGCTTGTGAATACCTTCTTGTTGAGGTTATAGATCTGGCGGTTCTCTTCTTCGGTGTAGGAGAAGTGGGGGATATACAGGCAGTCGGAGCTTTCCGAACAGCCGATGATGTCGTAGTCCTCGCCCACCTTATACAGCTTGTTGTCGGCGGGCAGGAATGCGGGGTCGGTGCCTATCCACGCGATCTCGCCGAAGCCGATGCCGTTGAGGAAGTCGTCCATATTGTTCGACTCCTTGGGCAGAGTATCCATTGCCAGATACACCTGCAGCGCTACGTACTGGTACTCCAGTCCGCGCGGCACTTCCTGAGATAGGTGTACTCCGCTGAGGTATACTCTTTCAACGTTGAACGCTTCCATCGCGAGCTTTATCTCGGGGTTCATGATGGCGAGATAACCTGCGCTGGTCACGGCGTAATGCTCCATACCCGTGATGTTCTCGGGCAGGATAAGGGTGTCCAGACGTGTGTCGGAGAAGCATCCCTCGGGGATAAGTTCCAGCCTTTCCGGGATCTTGATGTCGTGGAGATTCGGGTCGCTTGCCATGCAGTACTTGCCCAGCTTTTTGAGTCCGTGGGGCAGAGTCACTGAGCTCAGCTCGGTGCAGCCGCTCATGCAGTCGCGTCCCAGCTTCTCGACGCCCTCGCCCAGAACTATCGACTTAGCGCCGCAGCCGTTCATGACATAAGCCGCCGAGAGGTCGCCGCCGCTGATGTCTATGCTCTTGAAGCCTGAGTAGCAGAGCGCCTTGCTGTCAAATGCGGGCGAGCCAAGACAGCCGAAAGCGCCCGTTCCCGATTCCGAGAACGCCTCGCTGCCGATGTAACATACTGTGCTCGGCAGGGTGACGTCACCCAGATTCTTGCAGCCGTAGAAGGCGCTGCTGTCTATAAAGAGAAGTCCGTCGGGGAGGTTCAGCTGGGTCAGCGACTTGCAGCCCGAGAAAGCCTTGCTGCAGATCTCGGTAACCCCTGCGGGAATGGTCACGGAGGTCACCTTGCTGCCCTTGAAAGCACCGTCGGCGATGCCTGTGATGGTGATGCCTGCGATCTCTGACGGGATCGTTACGTTTGACAGCCCGCCGTCGTATGAAGAGATGTAGCCGTCACCGGTGCAGGAAAAGCCTTCTGCCGAAGCCGAGGTAGAAGAATATCCCGACGGGTCAGCGGTGAGGGAAGCCATAGTGTCTGCGAAAACCTCGCTGTCGAGGAATTCATTCAGCGTTTTGCTGTCGGCGCCGCGTAGCGAAACAGCCGTCCTGACAACTCGTCCGTCGCCCATTTCAGAATACAGCTCAGCGATGATGGTCTCTGTCTTCTGCTTCTCGCCGTTCTCGTCGATGGTAGCAGACTTTGTGCTTCTGAAAAAGCCTGTGAAACGAGTGCTGCCATAGTCTTTGGTGAAGGTCTCGGCGTCGCTGCTTCGTGTCCTTGCAAATGCTGAGGAGTCGTGGGCGAGCGCCGATGTGATGAGCAGACCGCCGCGCTGCTTGCCGTTTACTATCTGCGCTGTAAGTGTGCCGCTGTCGTTGTCGGCTTTGGGAGACCAGCGCTCGGGCAGGGTGACGGTTATGCCGCCCGCCGAGAGCTTTTCGCCGTAGCTCTTTATCGGCTCAAAGCCGTTGAGCAGCGAACGGACATGCCTAAGGTAGAGGTATTCGTAAATATTGGTGGTCTCGTCGTACTTGGTAGGACGGAGCGTGATCTGCACGCCTGCCCACTTGCCGACGTACTCGCTGCCGTAGTCGATGACGATGTTGTACTCGGGAATGCGGTCGTCTTCGCGTACCGAACGTCCGGTAGCGGTGGTGTTGGCGGCGCTGACAAATGCACTGAACAGCGTGCTTTTATTAAGGGATGAATTACAGTT
>CAMVIL010000266.1 GCA_947167535.1 uncultured Ruminococcus sp.
CGCACCTGTTGCTGCAGCTGCACCCGCTGCTGCCGCAGCACCCGCACCCGCTGCTGCTCCTGCTCCCGTAGCAGACGGCACGAAGGTATCTGCTCCTATGCCCGGTACTATCCTTGACGTAAAGGTATCGGTAGGCGACACCGTTTCCGAGGGTCAGGCTGTTGCTATCCTTGAGGCTATGAAGATGGAGAACGATATCAACGCTCCCTGCGCAGGTAAGGTACTCAGCGTAAACGTAAACAAGGGCGAGTCCGTTGAGACCGGTACTCTCGTTTGCGTGATCGGCTAAAATAATTATACCGAAAGGATTGATAAATAATGGCTAAGCTGGGTATTACAGAGACAGTCCTGCGTGATGCGCACCAGTCTCTGATCGCTACAAGAATGTCAATAGATGAAATGAAGCCCATAATGCAGGAAATGGACAAGATAGGCTACCACTCCGCTGAGGTTTGGGGCGGCGCTACCTTCGACTCCTGCATACGCTTCCTTAATGAAGATCCCTGGGAGCGTCTGCGTACTATCAGACGCGAGATGCCCAACACCAAGCTCCAGATGCTGTTCAGAGGACAGAATATGCTGGGCTACCGTCACTATGCTGACGACTGCGTTGAGTACTTCGTACAGAAGTCCATCGCAAACGGCATCGACATCATCAGGATCTTCGACGCGCTCAACGATATCCGCAACCTCGAGACCGCTGTTAAGGCTGCCAAGAAGGAAGGCGGACACGCTCAGATCGCGATGTCTTACACCACAGGTGACGTTTTCACCCACGAGTATTATGTAAATTACGCTAAGGAGATCGAGTCCCTCGGCGCAGATTCCATCTGCATCAAGGACATGGCGGCTCTGCTGACTCCCTACGAGGCTGACGCTCTCGTAAAGGCTCTCAAGAAGGCTGTCAAGATCCCGATCCAGCTGCACACCCACTACACCACAGGTCTTGCTTCCATGTGCATCATCAAGGCTGCGGAAGCAGGCGTTGACGTAGTTGATACCGCAATGTCTCCGCTGGCACTGGGTACTTCCCACGCTCCTACCGAGTCTATCGTTGCGGCATTCCAGGGCACCGAGTGGGATACCGGTATTGACCTTGTAAAGCTCGGCGAGATCCGTGAGTACTTCATGGGACTTCGCAAGAAGTACATCGACAGCGGTCTGCTTGATCCCAAGATGCTCGCTACCGACGCCAAGGCTCTGCTGTATCAGGTTCCGGGTGGAATGCTCTCCAACCTGCTGTCTCAGCTCAAGCAGGCAGGCAAGGAAGACCAGCTCGACGAGGTTCTCCTCGAGGTACCGCGCGTTCGCCGCGACTGCGGTTCGCCCCCGCTGGTTACACCTTCCTCTCAGATCGTCGGCACTCAGGCTGTGTTCAACGTGATCACAGGCGAGCGCTACAAGACTGTCACCAAGGAATTCAAGGGCGTTGTTAAGGGCGAGTACGGCAAGACCCCCGAGCCCATCGATCCCGAGTTCCAGAAGATGATACTCAAGGGCGAGGAGCCCATCACCTGCCGTCCCGCAGACCTCCTCGAGCCCGAGCTTGAAAAGCTCCGCGTTGAGTGTGCCGAGTGGACAGAGCAGGAAGAGGACGTCCTCACCTAGGCTATGTTCCCGAAGGTAGCTCCCAAGTTCTTTGAGGCTCGCCGCAACAAGAAGTACGGCGTAGACGGCAAGAACGCTGACGCTGCTAACAAGGTGCATACCGTATAAGATAATAAATGACCGCTCCTGCGTATCCGCGCGGGGGCGGTTTTCTTTTTTGAATATCCCGTGAAAAATTCCCCCATTCTATTGAATTGGAACGGAATCTGTGGTATAATATTTATATACTGTTAGATGAAAAGAGGACGCTCATGAATAAGAAAGAGATAGCCGAGATCAAGAAAAACTTCTCCGACGACAGCGGATTTTTCACCGTCGGAAAGGTGCTTTCGGCATTTATAGATTCCGAGAAGAATATAAAATATAAGGAGAACAGGCTGTATAATCTGCTGCCTTCCGACGAGGCGGAGCTTATCATGCAGCTGCTCAAAAAGACCCTCTCGGGCACGCTGGGCAAGAACCTGCGTGAGTATGCCTTCCCCAACGACCAGTACGGAGAGGGCGGCTCGCAGAAGCACCTCTACGAAATGCTCGGCAGTAAGCTCGCCGACGACGAGCTGAACGAGGCGTTCTTACAGCGTATCGCCGAGAAGGTGGAGTACGTCTCGACCTTTGCAGTGTTCGCGGCACACTGTACATACTCGGTGCTGAAAAAGAACAAGAATGACGACTTCGAGGACGACGACTCGCTTGACTATAACTTCATCATCACTGCGATCTGCCCCGTGGAGCTTCGCATCGACGGACTGGTCTACAACGACGAGTCTGCCCGCATAGAGAAAAAACCCACCAGCGACCGCATAATCGGAATGCCCACCGACGGTTTCCTCTACCCCGTTTTCTCTGAACGTGCGCCTGACGTTAACGCGGTAATGTGCTACTCCAAGAATTTCAAGAAGCCGAACGTTTCGGTGGTTCAGGAGTACCTCTGCTGCGATTTTGTGATGACCGCTCCCAGCGAAAAGCAGACTTTCCAGAAGATCCTCTCTAACGTTGTCGGCGACGAGCTGGATTACGGTCTCATCACCGAAGTCAACGACAAGCTCTGCGAGTTCGTGGACAGCTACACCCACGAGACCGAGCCGCCCAAGGTGGATGCCACCAAGCTCAGCTCGATACTCTAGTAAAGCCGGATAAACATTCTTCGCTGTTTCTAAAATATCATTTAAATCATTTTTATCTGTATTATCCCCGAAATAAT
>CAMVIL010000267.1 GCA_947167535.1 uncultured Ruminococcus sp.
GCACCGTCAGCTTTCCCTGCTCTATCTCGATATTGATGTTCTTTAGTGCAGAGACGACACTGCCGTCTCCGATCTTGAAGTCACGGCAGACGTTCTGAGCCGAAAGTATGACCTCACCCATCGGACACCTCACTAATCATTTTGTACAAATTGCATATAACTTTATTCATTGCCGCCATACCGGCCGCTTCGGTCATACCTTATCACCACGCAAGCAATAATACAAATTTTTTAACTATTATGCACATTATCGCCGCTCGTTTTTCGTGACATATGACAAAAAGAGCCTAATGGACTAATTATAATTATATCAATTTTCGTAAGGTTTGTCAAGTGTAAGAAAACGTTTACGGTATCCTTTAAGTCAATTTTCACAAATTTAGTCACAATCCACAATATATAAATTAAATTTTGTGTATTTTCACCCCTTCCATGCGACAATATTCGCATAAAAGGGGTGTTATTATTATGCTTGTAAAAGGAAGTGAACGAAAAATGCCAGTAGAATTGAAAATCGTTGAAAACAAACTGACTGCATATCTATCGGGAGACATAGATCATCACACCGCAGCAGCCATGCGGACTGAGATCGACCACGCTCTCAGGCAGAATAATATCAAGATATTAACACTGGACTTTTCCGGCGTTACTTTTATGGACAGTTCGGGCATCGGACTGGTCATGGGACGCCAGAAGCTCGCCGCCGAACTGGGCGGGCGCTGCCGCGTCGCCGATCCGCCCGCTTACATCTCGAAAGTCATGAAAATATCAGGGATCGGCAGACTGTGCGAGATAGTCGACACCCGCACGCCGGTCCGCGCAGGAGTCCGCAGAGACGGTGAGATCACGGGAGGTGAGGAAGAATGAAGAAATGCATCAACGAAATGAAGCTCAGCTTCTCGGCAGTCAGCGAGAACGAAGCCTTCTCACGCGCCTGCGTGTCCTCCTTCGTGGCGCTGCTCGACCCCTACATCAGTGAGCTCGCCGAGCTGAAGACTGCCGTATCTGAAGCGGTCACCAATTGCATCGTCCACGCCTACCGCGGTCAGTCCCACGGCACCGTCTGGATACATATGCGGCTCTACTCCGACCGAAGGGTCTACATAAAGATACGTGACAAGGGCTGCGGCATCACGGACATCGACCGCGCCATGCAGCCGCTCTTCACCACCGCACCCGAAGAGGAGCGCGCGGGTTTAGGCTTCGCGGTGATGGAAAGCTTCACCGATCAGCTGCGGGTGAGGAGCTCGCGGCAGCGGGGAACTACCGTAGTCATGGAAAAGACGCTCTCGGAGAAAGAGGACGATGGATACACAGACTTGCAGGATACAGAGACGCGCGGAAGAAAACTTAGGGCTGGTACATCTTTGTGCTAACCGTTTCCGCGGGCGCGGGATAGAGTACGACGACCTTTACGGCGCTGGGTGCATCGGGCTGATGAAAGCAGCCAAAGGCTTCGACGAGGATCGCGGGCTGAAATTCTCGACCTACGCGGTACCCGTGATAATCGGTGAGATAAAACGGCTGTTCCGCGACGGCGGGGCTATACACGTAAGCCGCAGCGTTCGGGAGCTTTCCTTGAAGCTCAACCGTCTGAGGGACAGCTTTGCCGCCTCCAACGGGCGGGAGCCTACCGTCAGCGAGCTTTGCGAACTGAGCGGCGAGAGCTACGAAAACGTGCTGGAAGCCATCGACGCGGGACGGCAGCCGATGAGCCTTACGATAGTGACCGAAGACGGCGTCGACGAGGCAGACGTGCCAGTGCCGTCGTCGGAGCAGCAGATACTCGACTCGATATCGCTTCGGCGGGCGCTTGCCAAGCTCGACGACCGCGACCGCAAGCTGATATTCCTGCGCTACTTCCGCGACAAGACGCAGACCGAGACCGCGATGGCGCTAGGCATGACGCAGGTGCAGGTGTCGCGGCGGGAAAAGAAAGTGTTGGCAGCAATGCGGAGCAGCATAGAATAAGTCAAAGCAAAACGGACGGGCACCCGAGGGTACTCGTCCGTGAAGTTTTATTTGTTGTAGTATCTCCACATATTGTTGTGGATAGTCTCGGAGATCTCCGCTACATCTCTCATTCTGGCAGCGTCGGTGACGGTGGTCAGGCAGATGACGATGTACGGATGCTTTGCCGCAACAAGGCTGGTCTCGTTGTAGACCTCGCCAGTCCAGCCGCTCTTCTCGTAGACGGTGTATCTGTTGCCCAGCTGAGCACGGATATTTGCTCCGCAGGTGGTAGAGAATACCTGCTTTGCGAAATCCTTGTATCTGCCCTTAGCCATGTATCTCCACATACACGCCCACTCACGGGTGGAATCGCAGGAGCTTACATAGCCCCAGCGGACAGCAGGCGAAACCGAAGGCTTGCAGCCGAGCTTCTTGATAAACTTATTGTAGCCCGAATACCCGAACTCGTCCTGAAGCATATAATAGCCGCAGTTGTCGCTGTATTCGCCTATCAGCTCCATTACTCTCTTGATGGTATACTGCGAGTAGAAAGGCTGGTACTTGATCCAGCTGGAGCCGCCATTGTAGTCGGAGGGCAGGTATGTCAGCAGCTTATCCATCGGGGGATCGCCGTCCTCCATGCAGCGCAGGCTGTAAAGAATGTACGGCATCTTTACGGTGCTGGCGGTGCTGAAGTAGGTGTCGGCATTGTATGCCACAGCCGAACCGCTGTCGATATCATAGAGCATATATCCTGCCGAGCCGCCAAGTCGGGTCAGGTGGTAATTCAGAGTGCTCCTGTTGGCCTCGGAGAGCTTGAATCCCTGA
>CAMVIL010000268.1 GCA_947167535.1 uncultured Ruminococcus sp.
GTCAGCCTTCGCCCAGGGATTGTCGTCCCCCTTCTTGGCGAGCTTCGGGACTTTCATGCGGCTGCTCTCTATCTGAGCGCCTTCCTTGATGAACACCCTCGCCACCGACTCCACGCCCTTGAGCTTCTCAAAGCGCTCGATGGGCGGCTCGGTGTACTGGATATTCGTAGTGTCCTTGTCCTCGTCCTCGTCGGACTTGGTGTCGGTATCGGAATCGTCCGAGTGGTTCTGCTCGTAGATCTCCCTGTTGGACTGACCGCTGGCTCTGGCCTCGCGGTTGGCGTCGCCCTGACTCTGCAGCTCGGCAGCCTGATTCTCACCAGCAGTGTTATCCCAGTCCTCGGCGATAACGACATCCGCGCCGACAGCGTAGGAGACCCGCTCCTCTGCGTTGCGGTTGAGCGCACGCGCGGTGTTGGCAAAGTACAGACCCAGCGATACCGTAAGTATCAGGAATATCATCAGGAAGCCTTCCTTGCCCGAAGCGGTGCGTCCGATGTTGTTGAAGGAGACGTAAGCCGCAGGCGAGAGTATACGCCTGAACAGCCTTGCGAAGAGCCTTATCAGCAGCGGGTGTATCCTGAGGATGAACAGTCCGCAGCCGACGATGAACGCCGCAGAAGCGACAAACATTATCGGGTTGATGGCAGCCTCGCGGTCGGTGATGCCGTCGGCGGTGAGGTTAGCCTGCTGACGGTTGTAGTAGTATAGCCAGCCCAGCGAGCCTCCTGCCAGTATAAAATCAAGGCAGAGCTTTTCCCAGAGGGGCAGTCTGCGCTTTTTCGCCTTCGACTGCTTGTGCTCGACTATGGTGGTCTTGGTAGCGGGGATTATCGGCGCCATGGTGGTCACAAAGAACACCACTATCGCTGCCAGAGCGTAGATGAATGCGTCTGCCGTCAGCATGACGGGCAGCGCCTTGCGGTTGACAAACTCCAGAAATCCGTTGGAAGCGCCCAGCATACGGCAGAGCATGAGCCCCGCAAAGGGCGCGGCAGCAGCCGTCACTACACCTAAGAATATCGACTCCAGCGCGTAGATGAGTATTACCTGCCCGCGTGAAGCTCCGCGGCTCTTGAATACCGCTATCTCGTTCTTTTCCTGCTCGACGTTCAGCTGCGACACCATGAACAGATACACGAGTATCATCAGCATTACAGGAATCTCCAGCAGCCAGAGGGTCTGTCTCAGCTGCGACGCGCGGTCGGAGTAGTCGGCGAGGATATTCGCGGCAGGCAGACTGAAATCTATCTTGCTGTCCTCGTAGACTCTTCTGACGTCCTCTATGCGGTCTTCGATGGTGCCGAGACTGTTCATGTCCATGCGGGGATAGTCGATGGCGTAGCCCACCGACATCTTGGTGATGTTCACAGCCCCCGTGTCGAGTATCTCGTCGTAGAGGGTGTCGTAGTCGGTGAAGACGTTCGCCACGTAGTCCTTGATGCCCTCAGCCCAGTAAGCCTCGCTTCCCTCTTTGACGTCGATGATGCCGACTATCTCTATCTTTATGGTGCTCTCCGC
This sequence comes from uncultured Ruminococcus sp., assembly GCA_947167535.1. Lineage (GTDB taxonomy): Bacteria > Bacillota > Clostridia > Oscillospirales > Ruminococcaceae > YE71. Next base: position 1,522 of record CAMVIL010000268.1, read on the forward strand.
ACCGAAGATGTTGCCTATCTCGTAGACGTTCCCCGCAGCAAGCTCCGAGACCTTCAGCGCCTTTTCGGTGGTGACGCACTCGTACACGCCGTCGGAGCGCCTGCCGGGCTTCATCATTCTGCCCGAAACTATCTCCACGTTGTCGGCAAGCCCCGTCATGCCCGAGAGGGAAAGCCTCGCCGCCTTGTCGCCGTCGGTGACGGCTATCGAAGTGACGTACAGATATCCGTCGGAGATAAATGTCTTCTCGCTCCCGACAGGGAATCCCAGCGAATCATACTGCTCCTCCACCGTCTTTCTGGTGGCGGTTATCTCCTCCCGCTGCTTGTCGGCGGGGATATCCATAGTCAGGTCGTGCTCGGTAGAGTAAATGCCGGGATAGATGTCGTTCTCGTTCTGGAATATCTCCATATCCTTGACGAGCATTCTCTGGAGCGAAGCGTTCATGTATATAGGAATGGTACTGGTCATGGCAGCCGCCATAATGAATCCGATAAGCAGGCACAGCACCATCCACTTTGTATTGCGCATCTTGCGCAAAAGCAGTGTGAACATAGTATTCTCCTTTGTGCCTTGTTATCTGATGACCAGCTCGTCTCCCTCGCTGATACCCGAGATTATCTCGGTCTGCGAGCCTGTCTTGAGTCCTGTCTCCACCTTTACGGCGGTCTTTTCGCCGTCGCGCAGGACGTACACTACCTTCTCGCCGTCCACCGTCTTGATGAGGTTGTTGGAGATGGCGATGCAGTCTTCCACCTTGTCGAGAACGAGTATGCTGTCCGCAAGCTGTCCCACAGCGTCGGCGGGAGCGTCACCCGAGAACCTTATGTATATCATGTCGGTGGAATAGGCTATCCCGCCCTCTTTTTTCTTAGCATGGCTCTCGTCCTGCTTTTTCTTGTACTTGACCAGCTTTTCGGGGTTCATGAAGACTTCGCCGTCGTAGTAGTCCTCGCCGATGCGTATCTGCACCTGAGTGCCGATATCAAAGACGCTGAGGTCGTTGGGCTTTATGGCAAGATACAGCTTGTCCGTCTGCATGACGGTGGCGATGGTCTGACCCGGGGAAGCGTAGTCCCCTACCCTGACGTCCGCCAGCGCCGAGATGGTGCCGTCGCAGGGAGAGGTCAGCACGGCGTTGTCGCGCTGAGTGTAGAGCTTCTCCAGCTCGATATCCAGAAGATCCACCGCAACGTAAGCCTCGTCGTACTCCGACTGGGTGCAGCCGCGCTCGTAGAGTATCTCGGTGTTG
>CAMVIL010000269.1 GCA_947167535.1 uncultured Ruminococcus sp.
TCGCGAGAACCCCACCAATATGCCGATTTTAAATTGGGCGAGAGAGCGCAAGCGATTCGAGTCCAACGCCCCCGCCAAAAGCAAGAACCACCAAACAGAGAGGAAGATAAATATGAGCAGCAGCATGAACAGTACACCTTCGGGCGAAAGACTCCACATCGGCTTTTTCGGTTGCCGCAATGCGGGCAAGTCCAGCATCGTTAACGCCGTGACGGGACAGGATATCGCTGTCGTTTCGGACGTGGCAGGAACTACCACCGACCCCGTGCAGAAGGCGATGGAGCTTTTGCCTATCGGCCCCGTGCTGATAATAGATACTCCCGGTATCGACGACGAGGGCGGACTCGGCGAGATGAGAGTCGCCCGCACAAAAAGAGTGCTCAACAAGACCGACCTCGCAGTGCTGGTCGTGGACTCCGCTAAGGGGCTCAACCAGAGCGACAACGATCTGGTGAAGCTGTTTGAGGAGAAGGGTCTGCCTTACGTTATCGCCTACAACAAGGCGGACATCTCTGGCAGGGACGGCAGCGAGGGCGAACACGGGATCTATGTCAGCGCTGTTACAGGTAAGAATATCTACGAGCTGAAAGAGCTGATCGGCAAGAGCGCCAGGCTCCCCGACGACAGCAAGCGCCTCGTGGGCGACCTCGTGAAGTCGGGGGACTTCGTCGTGCTGGTGGTGCCGATAGACTCCGCAGCACCCAAAGGCAGACTGATACTCCCCCAGCAGCAGACTATCCGCGACCTGCTGGAATCGGGTGCGATACCCGTCGTCTGTCGCGAAAGCGAGCTGGAACACACCCTCGCCGAGCTGGGCAAAAAGCCCGCAATGGTCATCACCGACAGTCAGGCATTCGGCTTCGTCTCGAAGATCGTCCCCGACGATATCACCCTGACCTCCTTCTCGATACTGATGGCGCGCTACAAGGGCTTCCTCGACGGCGCAGTCAGGGGCGCTGCGGCTATCGGCGGGCTTAAAAGCGGCGACAGAGTGCTGATCTCCGAAGGCTGCACCCACCACCGCCAGTGCGGCGACATCGGCACCGAGAAGCTCCCCGCATGGCTCAGAAAGCACACAGGCGCGGACTTGCAGCTGAGCTTCACCAGCGGCACAGGCTTCGAGGAAGACCTCACACCCTACAAGCTGATCATCCACTGCGGCGGGTGTATGCTCAACGAGCGGGAAATGACCTACCGCATGAAGTGCGCCGTAGACGCGGGCGTGCCGATGACCAACTACGGCACCGCTATCGCCTACATGAACGGCATACTGAAACGCTCCCTCGCGCCCTTCCCGCAGCTGCAGGAGATGGTGTAAGGTTACTGTGACCTCACGAAAGGGTGGTCATTCCCTTTACCGACTATTGACAGACAACTCTCCATCGTGGTATAATTATGGTAGTTTTTTCAGGAGGATAGTCATGGGTATACTTATTATTGTCAACATAGTTCTTTCATTTGCAATACTGCTTGCAGGACAAGAGATGAGAAAACGTTCAAGATCTTTCGGAGACTGTTCGGCAGGATTCAGGACCAAACTTTCAATGGCAAGTGAAGAAGCATGGCATTATGCTAATTACAAATGCGGAATGAGATGGATGTTTTCCGGAGCAATAGCCACCTTCCTGACGGCGATGGCTGTACTGAAATTTCACAGCAGAAGAGGCTTATGTGTAGTTCTTGTGCTCTTAATTATTATCCAGATAGGTGTTGCCGCCTTTTCGGCAAAAGCAATTGAAATAGAGCTGGAAAATAAGTATAACGGCAACGAATAAACTCTGATCTGCTAAAAAAAAAATGGATATACAAACGACGCTGACCGCCCGAAAGGGCGGTCATTTTTACTCACAATATCAAAAAGTTATAATAAATTTATTAGATATCTCGTAAAAAAAATAAATTGAATAAAAACTATTGACACCGCCTTTCGGAATGTAGTATACTTGCATAGAGGATTATTAAAATCTTTATAAATACTAAAGGAGTGTTTTTTATGAAGAAGATTTTATCTGCACTTTGCGCATCTACGCTGGCGTTGTCCGCCATCGGAATGGTATCATTCGCCGACAGCGATACCGAGCCTGAAGTTCCCGAGGAGCCCAGAGAGGTAGCAGTCACCGATTTTGGCGCTATGTTCTATGTAATGGGCATCCGCAGGCGAGACGCTCTTTGACGCAGACGGCAAATGGCAGGCTACCGTAGACGTTGCCGAAGTCGCCAAGCAGTCCAGAAAGGAAAGCGACACTTTTGTCGGCAGAGCAGGTGTTTTAGTATACTTCTGCGAGGGCGAATATTACGGCGAGGACGCCATGTTCAAGGCTAAGATGAACTACACCGTAGTCAAGGACGGAGAAGAGCTTATCAATAAGAATGAGTACGTTACCTTCCTGGTCGTAAAGAAGGGCGACGGCACTTATGAGGCTACCACCGGCGACAGCAATCTTGTTCTGGCGCCCTACGAGACCTCCTGGGATGATCTTATAAACTACGGAACCGTTGATATGACCGTTACCATGACAGGTCTTGAGCAGATCGCAGAGGGCAAGCACCCCGGCGACGATTCCTCTAAGGAGGACGATTCCTCTACACCCGAGCCCACTAAGCAGTCCATCTCCAAGGCTACGGTAAAGGCTTCCAACAAGACCTACACCGGCAAGGCACTCAAGCCCTCTGTCAAGGTCACTCTGGACGGCAAGACCCTCAAGAGCGGCACCGATTATTCCGCCTCCTACAAGAACAACACAAACTGCGGCAAGGCTACCGTTACCGT
>CAMVIL010000270.1 GCA_947167535.1 uncultured Ruminococcus sp.
CTCCATGAGATACAACTGGACTGCTGAAGAAGTTGACGCTAAGCTCCACGACATCATGAGAAACATCTTCTCCGCTTCCGTAAGCGCTGCTAACGAGTACGGCCTCGGCGATGACCTCATCGCAGGCGCTAACATCGCTGGCTTCATGAAGGTTGCCAACGCTATGCTCTGGCAGGGTATTGTTTAATTTGAACTATGACCACCTCTGAGTGATATGAAATTGAAAAAAGCTGTCGGATATCATTTCGGCAGCTTTTTTCGTTGTGCAGACCCTTCTGCGTATTCGGTACATTGTGCATAAAAGTTTTTAAATTATATTGACAAAATTGGAATATTGTGCTATAATATACCTATACGACGCATTAGCCCCGACAGAAGGGAGACAGTATGCAGATAGTAGTAAGTATTAGAAACAGCAGACCTCTGCGCGTTCCGCAGAATTATAACTACCGGATGATGAACTCGATCTACGATGTACTGCTCGCCGACGAGGGGTACATGGAGTATCTCAAGCGCCTCGAGAACAGACCGAAGGACGACAAGTACCGCTACTTCACATTCTCTCCCCTCAAGGGCGGGTACAGAATGGAGAACGACGTGATGATCTTCGGCGACGCTTTCTACTTTGAGGTCAGAACGCCCTCCGCCGAGTTCGGGAATATCCTGAAAGATGCACTCTTCGAACAGGGGAAGATACACCTTTTCGACAGCACCCTAGAGGTGCGCATGGTAAAGGTCTACGAGCGGCATATCGTCGGCAAGAGCGCCGAGATCCGCTCGGTCACGCCCGTCGTTGTCTACGAGACGCTCTCTGACGGCAAGATCGAATACTTCTCCCCCGACAGCCTGCTCTTCCGCAAGATGGTAAACGACGACCTGAACAGGAAATTCCTCGGTGCCATGGGCTACGAACCGCCCTCTGACGTCATTGTGGATTCGCTCATCAAACCCGAAAAGGTAATGAGCAAGATCGTCGAGAACTGGGTCACGGGATACAACTGCCGACTGAGGATCTCGGCGCACCCGCAGGTGATGGACTTCCTCTACAACACTGGCATCGGCGAGAGGAACTACCTCGGATTCGGAATGTTTGAAAAGATATGACGAAGAGTCTCTGTCCATTTTTTTGGACAGAGACTTTTTTTGTGCGGCAGGTCATTTTGCCGCCTCCGTCAGAATTTGTTCGGCTGACCTGCCTGCGGGACGGTTGAACCTGCCCATTCCGAACAGGCAGCCGTAATCGCCGACAGAGACGGTGTTGACTCGCTCGTCGCAGCTCAGAGTCACGGTGTAGCCCAGCTCCTTGACCAGCTGCTCTGTCATGTCCTCGCGGAAGCCGTAGGGGTAAGCGAGGGTCGTCGGCTGCTGACCTGCAGCGCGGATGACCTTGGCACAGTCTGTAAGGTCGCCCCAGAGAGCGCGGCGGTAATCACGCTCCGACTCGCCGTTCATGGGAAGCACTCCCCGCCTGCCGCCCTCCTTGCCGAGACCATGCATATCCCAGCTGTGGTTGGCAAGCTCGCAGTAACCGCTCAGCACCAGCGAGCGCAGGTTATCAGTGTCCATGCTGGAATAGACAGGCGACGGCTCAGCCTGCTCGGCGGCAGCCACCGTCCACTCCCCTACCACCGCAAACACCGCCTTGACTTTATACTTCTCCAGCAGCGGCAGGACGTAGTAGAAATTATTGTAGCAGCCGTCGTCAAAGCTGAGGACTACGGGTTTCTCGGGAAGCTCTCCCCTGCCCTCGGCAAAGGGCGGCAGCTCGTTACAGAATACGGGAGTGTATCCGTTTTTCAGCAGCCAGACGATGTCCTGCTCCAGCTGGTCGGTGGTGATGACGTAGTCCCCGCAAAGGGAAGCGTCCTTCACCACGCTGTGGTACATAAGTATCGGCAGCTGTCTGGAATCGCCGCCCGAGGCGTTCTCAGCCGCGCTGACTTCGGCTTTCGAGAATCCCGACAGCAGGACTGCCGTAAATATCGCTACAGCCGCCGAGAGTGCCAGGCACACTGCGGCAGACAATCTGAATACTTTGAACATAATATCACCCCATACAACATATTCCCGCCGCCGCAGAATTATTACAGCCTGCGCGTCTTTTTTTATAAAAAATAAAATTACTGTTGCATTATATTGTAAAATGTGCTATAATATATAGTGCAGGAATTATTTCAGGAAAAGGAAGGGATTTTCATTATGAGAGAGTTTGAGACACATAAATTCAAAAGTTCCGACGGGGTACACCTCTGCCACTGCATAATCATGCGCCCCGACGGTGAGCCTCGCGGCGTGCTGCAGATCTCCCACGGAATGTGCGAGTACATCGAACGCTACACAGATTTCATGAGCTTTATGGCGGACAACGGATTCGTGGTCTGCGGCAACGACCACCTCGGCCACGGCAAGACCGCCGAGATGCCCGACGAGCTGGGGTACTTCTCCCCCAAGGACGGCTGGCAGAACGCCGTCAAAGATCTCAGAAGACTCACCGTCATCATGAAAAAGCAGTATCCCGACCTTCCATTCTTCATGCTGGGTCACAGCATGGGAAGTTTTCTGGCGCGGGCTTATGCCGTGAAGTACGGAAGTGATATGAACGCATTCATCTTCATGGGCACCGCCGACGGCTTTGAGGCTGCGGTTCTGGACGTGGAGAAGAAGTCCGATGGAGGCTCGGGGCTTGCAGACAAGCTGCTGGGCGGCAGAGAGAAAAAGATCGGCGCGGCGGCTATCACTGCTATGC
>CAMVIL010000271.1 GCA_947167535.1 uncultured Ruminococcus sp.
GATCATGCGCATCGGCTCGCTGCTGAACATCGGCTACGAGAAGGTGCTGCTGCTTTACAATCCCAACACATATGTTACTGCGGACGTCGTTTCCACCTTTGCACAGAGAAACGGTATCGCGGGTTCGCTGAAGGGACTTGCCTCTGCCGCAGAAATGATGAACAACATAATCGGTATGCTGCTCGTTATAGGAGCGAACACGATAGCACGCAAGGCATCCGATGTATCACTTTATTGACGAGGTAGCTTTATGAGAAGAAAACTTGAAATATCAGAGCTAATATTCAAGCTGATAAGCTATCTGCTGCTGACGATGTTCGCAGTCGGCTGTCTGTATCCCTTCGTTTACACCATCTCCTCAGCGATAAGTGGTTACGCTGAGGTAAGGGATTCCACCATCGTACTGTTCCCGAAGAACACTCAGTTCGACGCTTTCAGGGACGTGTTCAACGACAATGTGTTCTGGAACGCCTACACCAACACGCTGTTCCTTACCTTCTACGGCACCCTTTGGGAAATGGTTCTTTCCATTCTGGGCGCTTACGCGCTCTCCAAGAAGCGGCTGCTGTTCAGAAAGACCTTCAACTTCTTTCTGGTGTTCACCATGTGGTTCAGCGCAGGTCTTGTACCTCAGTACCTCAACTACTTAGCCACCAAGAGAGTATTCCAGGGCGTCGGCATCTACGACGACAAGTGGCTGGTGGTCATCGCGATGGGTATGCAGGCTATGAACATAATCCTGCTGAGAAACGCATTCGAGGGCGTGCCCTCGGAGATAGAGGAAGCAGCCATCGTTGACGGCGCTTCCGAGATGCAGGTGCTGTGGAGAGTATATCTCCCGATGAGCAAATCTATCCTTGCCACCGTTGCGCTGTTCTTCGGGATCTCCCGCTGGAACGGATACTTCTGGGCAAGGCAGATGATCTCCAACACCAACGAGCAGCCCCTGCAGGTATACATGAGACTGAGGCTGGAGGAATACTCCGACCCCGAGCTCACCACCAACTGGCAGCTGAGCCACAACTACGCTCCCGATTCGGTGATCTACGCGCTTATCGTCTGCTCGATCATACCGATACTCGTCATCTACCCCTTCATCCAGAAATACTTTGCGAAGGGCGTAAACATGGGCGGCGTCAAAGAGTAATCTATAAACAAGTCACCGACCGCATCAGCGGTTAGATATAACGATGACAATGATCCGATATATTAAGGAGGAAAACCATTATGAAAATGTCAAGATTTGCAGCATTAGTTCTTTCACTGACAATGTCAGCCACAGCAGTGCTTTCAAGCTGCGGCGTAAAGCCTGTGGAAAGCGGCAGCAAGAGCGGCGGCACTAACGCCGACGGTACTTCGCAGGATCTTCCCGTTGAGAGCGGCACCGTGCTGCGCATGGCCTGCGGCTACAACAGCGACAAGACCGGCATGAGCTTCACCGCAGAGCTTGCGGGCGAGGGAATCACCCTGGCTGACGGCAATACTTACAATTCCGGCGACTTAAAGCCTACATGGCAGGTCGTAGAGCAGACCCTTGACATCAAGATAGAGGACAAGTATCAGGGCAACGATGCGTCCACCGAGTATCAGTACTGGGACGCTCAGATGGATCAGGTAGATATGCTCAGCGGTACGGCGAGCCTTCTTTCCGAGAACGGTCAGCAGGGCAAGCTTGTAAACCTTGCAGATCACCTCGATGAGATGCCTAATTTCAAAGCTTATCTCGAAAAGAATCCTATCGTCCGCCTTTCGATCACAGGTGCGGCTTCGGGCCCCAACGCGGGAGCTATTTACTTCTCGCCCTACTTCGACGGCGTAAACGACATCGAGCGTATGCCGCTCATGAGAACAGACTGGGTAGAGAAGCTGCTTAACGGCTCGGGCGAGTTTACCGCCGACAAGAGCAACAATACTGCCGACCCTGTTTATACTCCCTTTATGCCTACCTCTGGCAGCGTTGATATTGACGTTGTAAAGGCTGACGGCTCTGCTACAGAGACCATCTCCAAGAACTACGACGCTTACGGCAATATCGTCGACAAGATGAACGCCGCAGGTTCCGTGGACGGTGTTGCCGCAGTAAATATGCTCCGCGAGTACATCGACAAGACTTACGACGGATACTACGGCGAGAACCGTGCAGACCTGTTTATCGGTCAGAACGCAGCATGGGACGCTGACGAGCTTGTTGCACTGCTCCGCTGCGTGACCGCTAATCCCCAGACTCTCAACGGCACCGACAGTGTGCAGGGTCTGTTCTCCCGCGAGGACGCAAACAATCAGCGCCGCGTAGATATGTACAGATTCGCAGGCACTCTCTTCGGTGTGCGCGGTCTGGAATCGAGACTTGATTATCTCTACGTGGGCACCGAAGGCGAGCTCCACGATTCCCGCAACGAGGCGGAGACCTACGAGGCTCTCTCGAAGATGCACGATATGGCATCCGAGGGTCTTATCGCAAAGACATTCATCAATTCCGAGGACGTCAACAGTGAGAAGTATCTTACTGACGACAACGGATTCATGCACTACGACTACAACCAGACCCAGACTGCTTACAACGCCACTGCTCTTGACAATGCGGCAGGCGAGAAGTACATGGCAGTTATGGTTCCCGTGTCCAAGTGGAACGACGGCAGCGACAAGTTCATGAGATTCACCGAGTCCTGGCGTTCCGTTAAGGTAGACGGCTGGGGCATCTCGGCAGAGGGCGTCGGCGACGACACCAACAAGCTC
>CAMVIL010000272.1 GCA_947167535.1 uncultured Ruminococcus sp.
TGCGCCTATCGCAAGCTCGGGCATGATGCTGATATCCTTCAGCGTGTTATAGCCAAGCGCCGAGTGAGATTTGATTATCGCAAATTCCTTGTCGGTCAGCTTACCGGCTTTATTGAGCACCTCGGGCGGAACGCCGACCTTGCCTATGTCATGCAGAAGCGCGATGTTGTAATACCGCTCGATGGTCTCTTCATCGTAGCCCAGCTCCTTGCAGAGCATACTGGTATACTCAGCCACGCGGGACGAGTGACCGTTCGTGTACTTATCCTTCATATCGATGACCTTCGCAAAAGCTTCGACGATCTCACGGATAAGTTCCTTCTGCTCGTTTTCCTTCTTGAGGAAGCGTCTGGTGCGTGAATCGATATAGAGCTTGACAAACACTCCCAGCAGAAGTATCACCAGCAACACACCTGCAACACCGACCCAGAGCTGTTCAAAGAAAGCTTTCTTCTTGACTATGACAACTCTCAGCTCCTTGCTCGACTGATGCCGAGGATCCATGATCTGCATTACGAATGTGTACTTTCCGCCGCGGAGATTGGTATAGTTTATCGGTGCGAGGTCGCTGCGCTTTACGGTAACGGGGGAGGAATCAAAATTCTCGAGGGTATAGGTCACATCGGGATTCACAAGGGAGTAGTTGTAGGCGTAGCTGTATATCGTGATCTTCCTGACATCTGAGGGGATCACGAATCTTCCCGCCTTGTCGGGGAAAACGTACTTGCCGTCGGTCTCTATATAAGGAACTGCCATCTTGACGTCGCTGACGGTTTCCATCACCTTTTCGATATTGACCTTGGCAACGCCCGTAGTTCCCGAGATGAACAGCTCTCCGTCAGAGGTGAGCTCGCTGTAGGAATTTGATGTGGCGATGCACTCCAGACCGTTATCCATGCCGTAGTAGATCGGGGAGATATCCTCGTCGGCGATGAGTTCATCTACGGTGGAGATATAGATTCCGTTACTGCTGAGCACCCACATCTCTCCCCTGCTGTTTTCATACAGGTCGAAATTGTTGGAGTAGGGGAAGTTTCTGACGGTGGTGATATTGTAATCCTCGTCCATGTAGGCAATGGAGTTGCTGGTGACGATCCAGTAGATGCCCCTGCTGAGGTCCTTTTTGATCCTCATGACAACGTCCGACATAAGTCCCGAGTCGGTGTTGCGGTATGTCATTATGCCGTCCTGACCGATGATGTAAATACCGCCGCCGTCGGTACCCAGTATGATATCGCCGTTATCGGCTTCGATCGCAGTCAGCACCTCGGTATTGGAGATCCCGTCGGATTCGTTGTAGATCTTCTCGATCTTATCGTTTCGGATCACTGCGACGCCGCCTGTGCAGATGACGATATACGAACCGTCTTTTCGTTCGCAGACAGTCCTTATGCGGTCGGAAGGAAGTCCGTCCGCGACTGTGAATTTCATCACCGAGCCGTTATCGTACCTTACGAGTCCCTGCTCGCCGAAGGTCGACAGCCAGATACGGTTTTTGCTGTCGCGTATGATCGAGCGTATCTTGCATCCGTTCATAAGCGTCAGCAGGTCGGTGTCCTCATACACCTCTCCCGAAGGGCCGACGGAGCTCGTTATCGGAATGCTGTCGACGATCTCGCCGCTTCTCAGAACAAGGAGTCCTCGGTTTTTAGTTCCGACAAACAGCTTATTGTTATACAGGCAGGTGGTATATACCACCTCGTCGTCGATATCGTATTTTTTGAAAAGATCGGTAAACTGATTCGGAACGATCTTCATTACACCCTGCTGAGAGGAAACGAACCAGAGGTTTTTCTGATAGTCGATCATCATCTGCTCAACAGAAGTATTCATGGGGATATTGTTGACTTTAATAAATTTGCCGTCATTGAGAAAGCCTATGCCTGTATCGGTGCACACCCAGACCATATCGCCCACATAGTCGATGGAATTTACATACTCAAGGGGAGACATATCGTATGTTCTGGTCACCATAAAGCCGTTTGACAGCTGCCCGTAATAAAGCTCGGACCCCTTATTTCCGATATATGCGTAACCCTTCCTGTCGGGGTCGGGCAGGATACAGTGGATGTCAGAAATGCCCATCTTTTCGGAATCATAGAACTCGGTCACCTGATCATCGGCTATAACGAAAACGTCTCCGTCCATCGTAACGCCGTATATACTGTCGCCGCCTTTGCGGAGCATACGGATATATTTGTTATTCAGCCTGCTGTCGTCGAGCATGGAAAGCTTCATATCATTATCGACAACAGCCAGACCGTTAGTCGTCGCGATGTAGATCTCGGCGCCCGTCGCCTCAACGATAGAACGCACCGACAGCGAAGCCAGACCTTCCTTCTTGCCGTACATCTTGAATTCGCCGTTGATGCGGACTGCGACGCCGCTGTCATTGGTGCCGACCCAAAGCCTGTCGCGGGAATCCACAAAGAGAGACTTGATGCTGGCCAGACCGCCGCGGGAATCCATACGTTCAAAGCTGTTGCCGTCGTAGCGTATAAGACCGCTGTAGCTTCCTATCCAGATAAAGCCTTCTTCAGTCTCGGCAATGGCGTTGGCTTCAGAAGTAGGCAGACCGCTCGTATTATCGTAAAGCACGGCAGAATATCCGTCGCCCTTTCCCGTAGGGTCTACCGACAGCTGTTCCTGATCCTCATCGGCAAACACGGCGGCAAGCCTTCCGGGATCCGAGCTTATCAGGCACACCGAAAACAGCACC
>CAMVIL010000273.1 GCA_947167535.1 uncultured Ruminococcus sp.
ATGAAAACCAAATCTTCCTACCGTACCTTGCCGCTTATCCCAATAGTAGAGGACGCACTTATCGCCGAACGTGAAAAGCAGACTGAAATGAAGCGTGTGTTCGGCAGAAGCTATGACAAAAGGTATGAGGAATACATCTGTGTCGATGCGATAGGCAGGCTGATAACGCCGAACTACGTTACCGACCACTTTCAGGTGATATTAAAGCAAAACAATATGCGGAAGATACGGTTCCATGATCTGCGTCACAGCTGTGCAACGCTCCTGCTGGCAAACGGAGTTCAGATGAAGCTAATACAGGAATGGCTTGGGCACAGCGACATAGGAACGACCAGCAACGTCTACAGCCATGTTGACATAGAAAGCAAAAAGCTAAGTGCTGTTGCAATTGCAAAAGCGCTTGACATGAATGAGCAAGAAACAAAAGAATAAAACTAAACCTACTCCCCTGCCATACAGCAGAGCGTATATGCCTAAAACGAGCTGTCTCGCAGTTTTCTCGCAGAAAAACAGCAGTTATCTGCACGGAATTACGGACAGGAGAGTATTTTGAGGGCAAAAAGAAAAAAATAACCGTCCTCTGCATTACTGCAAAAGACGGTATTACGCGGTTTTTACCGCTTACTGGCGGAGACGGAGAGATTCGAACTCTCGAGCCCGGTTAAGGGCTAACGCATTTCGAGTGCGCCCCGTTATGACCACTTCGATACGTCTCCGAATTTTATTGATTGGAAATTTGCGAGAAAACTGCGAGACAGGCTTTTTAAAAACCAAATACCGAGCGGCTTGTAACCGCGAAAAATCAAGGACTTCCGAGATTTCGCCGTGACGAACCCGACTATGTTTCGAGTGCGCCCCGTTATGACCACTTCGATACGTCTCCATTTTGCTAATTAGCATAAAATATTATACCACAAAAAAGCCGCACTGTCAACATCCCGTGCGGCTTTTAACACTTTATTTACAAGTCTCTGCGGCGGAGCTCCCAGAAGGCTACCGCGCTTGCGGCGGCTACGTTCAGCGAGTCGACTCCGTGGTACATCGGTATCTTCACCGTGCAGCTGCAGGCGGAGATGGTGCTGTCCTTCAGACCCTCGCCTTCGGTGCCGAGTATCACGGCAAGCTTGTCGGCGGAGCGGAGCTCGGGTGCGTCTATCGGCATGGTGTCACGGCGCAGCGCCATAGCTGCCGTCATGAATCCGCGGTCGTGCAGGTATCCGATATACTCGGGCGAGCCGCCCTCGAGGTACGCCCACGGCACCTGAAACACCGTGCCCATGCTGACGCGGATGCTCCTGCGGTAGAGCGGGTCGCTGCAGGGACGGGTGAGCAGCACCGCGTCAAATCCCAGCGCCGCCGCCGAGCGGAATATCGCGCCGATATTCGTCTGGTTCATTATGTCCTCAAGCACCGCCACCCTCTTGGCGCCGCGAAGCACTTCGTCGGCAGCGGGGGTAGACTTTCGCCTCATGGCGCAGAGGGCACCCTGAGTCAGCTTGAAGCCCGTCAGCTTTGTCAGAAGCTCGCTGGCGGCAGTGTACACGGGTACATCCCCGCAGCGGGCGATGATGTCGCTCCCCTGTCCGTCGATGTACTTTCGCTCCATCAGCAGCGACATAGGCTCAAAGCCTGCGTCGAGAGCGCGGCGTATCACCTTGGGGCTCTCGGCTATGAATATCCCCGGCTCGGGCTCAAAGTACCTGAGCAGCTGTATCTCGGAAGTGCAGCTGTAGGGGACAAGCTCCTCGCGGGATTATCCTTGCCATTGGCTGTTACTGTCCGTCTGCGGCATACTTTTCCTTCGCCATGCCGAGATGCGAGCTTACGTCGATAAAATACTCCTGCGCAACAGCGTCATCATCGGAAGCAAAGGAGCGTCCTTCCTTGGGTTCGCCCACAACGTTGCCGTGCTTGTCGACGTACATAGTCGTGGGGGTAGCCTTGACGCCCTCGAGAGTGGCGCCGCCGATTATGCTGTCAAAGGGCAGACCCGCATCTGCGGCTATCTTCTTCGCCTCATCAGCATTGGTGTCGCCGTCCACGCACATTCCCACCAGCGCAGTGCCCTCGGGCATCATATCGTAAAGCTTGACCAGTGCCGGAAACTCTGCCTTACAGGGCTCGCAGTCGGTCTTCCAGATGTAGACCATCGTCAGGTCATGCTCGGCAAAGATGTCCTGAGTCACCGTCTCGCCGCCGAGAGTCTCAGCCGAGAACTCGGTCAGGGTGCCGAAATCGCTGTTGATTATGCCCTCGCCCTTCTTGTAGCCGCCGTTGGAAGCGGGAGCTGTGTTTGTCGGGGCGTCGGACTTCTTTTCAGTCTTCTGACCGCAGGCGGACATGGTCAGCGCTATGCAGAGCGCCGCCGCCAGCGCGGTCAGTCTGTTGATATTCTTCATCATTCATTACCTTCCTTTTGTGCTGTATCGACCTCCGCCGCAGCGCACTCGGCGCAGCTGCCGTAGAACACTGTCCTGACGGGGTCTATCTTGAATCCATGACTCTGTTCCAGATGGGTCATGAAATTGTTCACCTCATGGCACTCGAGATGTATGAGCTTGCCGCAGCCGACGCATTTGAAGTGATAGCAGTCCGACTTTCGGCAGCTGCCGACGTCGAGGTATTCATAGCAGGCAGAGCCTGTGTTGTCGGTGACATACTTCGCCACCACGCCGTCCTTTACGAGCTTATCGAGAT
>CAMVIL010000274.1 GCA_947167535.1 uncultured Ruminococcus sp.
GCAAGATAGCCTCCGAGAAGGTCAAGGTCGTGCTTTCGGGCGAGGGTGCGGACGAGATATTCGGCGGCTACAACATCTACCACAACCCCGACGATATGGCGCTCTACGAGAAGCTCCCGAAGGCTCTGCGCCGCGCGGCAGGAAACGCAGTAAAGCACCTTCCGCAGAAAAGGGGAGTGAACTTCATCGAGCGCGGGAGCAAGTCCTTGCAGGAGCGCTTTATCGGCAACGCGTATATGTTCACCCCTGCCGAGCGCAAGGAGCTTCTGAAGATCTCCACCTCAGCCCCCGACCCCACTGCCATCACCAAGCCCTTCTACGACAAGTCGGCTGACAACGATCAGGTAACGCAGATGCAGTACCTCGACCTGCACCTCTGGATGACAGGCGACATTCTGCTGAAAGCCGACAAGATGTCCATGGCGCACTCGCTGGAACTGAGAGTTCCCTTCCTCGACAAGAAGGTGATGGAGCTTGCCGAGCGCATCCCCAAGCGCTACCGCGTCACCGACGAGAACACCAAGTACGCCATGCGCGTGGCGGCGCTGAAAGCCTGCCCGCCCCAGACTGCCAACAAGAAAAAGCTGGGCTTCCCCGTGCCTATCAGAGTATGGCTCAAGGAAGACAAGTACTACAACATCGTTCGGGAGAGGTTCGAGTCTGAGGATTCGCAGAAGTTCTTCAACACCGAAAAGCTTGTGGCTCTGCTTGACGACCACCGCGCAGGTAAGTACGACTACTCCCGCAAGATATGGACTGTGTTCACCTTCCTTATCTGGTATGACGTTTACTTCAACAAGGAAGCCTGACGATTTTTCATCACATTTTCGCCCGACTTACACAATGCACTCTTGACTGAGACGGTTTTAAATGCTATAATTAATGCGATGCCGAGGGATATCGGCGTCGCATTTTTGTTATGCCTTGACATTTAGGGGGTATGCTTTGTGACTCAAAAGAAAACAAATATCGTCTGGGGACTGTTCTTCATGTTCGCGGGCGTATTCACGATAATGAACGCGGCAGGCGCCTTTGAGGGCGTCGACCTGCTGAGGACGGCGGTGACGCTACTGATGATACCCGTGGTGGTAGTCAGCATCATCGACGTGAATTTCTGGGGGATATTCTATCCCTTTGCGATCGTGGGGATAATGTACGACAACGAGCTGGGGATAGAAGACCTGTCGCCTTTCCCGCTTCTGCTGACGGCGGCGTTTTTCAGCCTCGGTATGTCGATGATAGTGCCCAAGCGCCCGAGTCTCGGGCTGGCGTCTCCTGCGGCAGGCGGGTCGCCGGATGTGGACGTATACGTCCGTGCAAGGCTCGGCAAGCAGGTGAAGTCCCTGCCGAACGGCATACTCCGCTCGCTGACGATAGACGCTTTCTGCGCAGACCTCAAGGTCTACTTCAACAGCGCACAGCTTGTGAACGGTCACGGCGACCTTCTGCTCTCCTGCACCGTTTCCAGCGTCGAGCTTTACGTGCCGAGAAACTGGCAGGTGATAGCCGCCACCGACTGCGCCGTGGGAGATATCGACGAGAAGGGCTACGTCAACGCCCCCAAGAGCGAGCAGGTGCTCATGCTCCACGGTACTGCAAGAGCGACGGGAGTAACAGTAATCTATGTTTGATCGGATAAAACGTCTGCCGCCGCTGACGGTCATCACTGCCGAGCTTCTTATCATCTCGGCGGGAGCATTCATTGCGGCGGGAGTTATGGAACACAGCGGGAAAAATTCAGCCCGCGACACGCTGCCTGCGGTAAAGGCGGAGCTGGTGGACGGCGAGAACTACGCCGCCGCGGCCCTCACCGACACAGGAAGCATCGACCGCGTGAGGGCGGTCAGGATAACCGAGGGCGAGGGCTATGTGAGGTTTCGGGTAGACCTGCTGGACAGCGACGGCGTGCCGCTGAGCGAAAAGCTCAAGCAGAAGCAGAAGGACATCGAGGTGTTCCAAAGCTACCTCACCGACCCCGATATGCCCAGCTACGAGGCCTTCAACGACGCCTACCACCAGATGATGAACGAACAGCTCCGGCTGAAGCTGAAAGCCCGCGCCGCACTGTCGGCATTCTGCGACGCCGACGGCAGTCCCCTGCCCGACAGCGGCGACATCCTCAAAATAGACAGCGAGGACGGCTGTTCCTGCACGCTGGTATACCGCAAAAAGCTCTCGGCGGGTGACGTCGCCGAGCTTTACAGCAGCATTGCCGTCCCCGATGACAGCGCCGTCAACACCGGCTACGACGCTTACATAAAAGTCAACGACACCACCTACCGCACCGAGACCATCGATGCGGGTGTGATGAACCTGCTGGGGACAGGCTTCGGCATACACGTCAACGTGGAGACTATCCCCTCCGACGGCAGCGACACCGCCTACACGGCATTCCTGCTGGCGGACGAACAGACAGACTCATAAAAAAACTCCCGACTTCGCGGTCGGGAGTTCTTTGTCTTACTTGACTTTTATTGATTTCTTTGTGCTGTAAGCGCCGTAGTACTTGGTGGAGCCGACAGTCTTGAAGGCTCTGGCGCGGACGTAGTAGGTCTTGCCTTTAATGAGCCCCGTCACCGTCTTGGCGGTGGTGGAGTTCTTTGAAATATTCACCGTCTTCTTGTTCTTGGTGAAAGCGGTGTTGGTGGCGAGAACTATCTGGTAGCCTGTGGCCTGAGTGTCCTTTGTGAGCCAC
>CAMVIL010000275.1 GCA_947167535.1 uncultured Ruminococcus sp.
GCCAATCCCGACAACGACGAGTTCGAGGCGCTCAATACCGAAAAGGTGATAACCGATAAGCTGTACAGCCTCTGTATCATGGAGAACTTTGTGGATTACGGTATAGTTTACAGCAACAATCGTACCGTGGGTAAGATCTCCAACGGCACCTCGACGCTGTTCGGAGACAAGATATTCACAGAGCTTGAGTCTATGATAACCAGAGAGCGTACCAACGACGGCTGGTTCACAGGCTACAACGGCGATTTCAGGCGCATCTACTATGTCAAAAGAGTGCATGATAATGCAGTGCTCGTTATATCCTTCTACGCCAACGAGCTCAACGAGGTCTTCGACAACCCCGAGACGATGGCTGATATGCAGATAAGGCTCGTCAACAAAGATTACGACATTATCTTCTCGGAGGACAACGAGGAGATAGGCTCGCAGCTGCATAAGGGCATCAAGGACAGGATAAAGGATCAGACCTCTGCTTCTGTCATGGATAACGAGTATCTGGTTTCGGTAAACAGCTGCGGCGACGAATGGTTCGTTGTCTGCTCGATACCTACGAGTATTATCCTCAACGAAAAGAACGAGATCACAAGGTACATATACATGACAGGCTTTGTTGCCGCCATTATCGCCGTGCTGATAGGTCTGCATCTTTCGTATATGCTCACCAATCCCGTTAAGAAGATGGTGACGGTGCTTGACGACAAGGCTAAGATAGACCTGCTGACGGGCATACTCAACAAGCTTACCTTCGAGGAGTACGCGGGCAATTGCATTGAGAGCTCACTCGAGAGCGAGCAGAGGGCGCTGCTCATCATAGACCTCGACGACTTCAAGAGCGTGAACGACAACTACGGTCACGCAATGGGCGACAAGGTGCTTGAGACTGTCGGCGAGACTATGCGCAGCGTATTCTCGGACGACGACTACCTCGGACGTATCGGCGGCGATGAGTTTGCTGTTCTGATAAATTCTAAGTTTAAAAACAGCGACGAGCTGAAAGACCATATCAGCAGCAAATGCGAGGAGTTCTCAGAGAGCTTCCGCAGCAGCTTTGACAAGTTTGACAACGGCATCAGGGCTTCGGTCAGCATAGGAGCTGCCATTTCCCCTGCCAACGGAAAGACCTTCACCGAGCTGTACGCTGCCTGCGACAAGGCGCTGTATAATTCCAAGAAGTCTGGCAAGAACAGGTTCAGCTTCTATGACGCGCAGATGGAAAGCGGGGTCGTAAGATGAGAGTGAAAAGGATCACGGCGGCTCTTTCGGCTTTTGTGTTCGCACTGGCACTGGGAGCCTGCGGTAATGAGGACGAGCCGGTGCTGCTCGAACAGCACGAACAGACCGAGATCTCACTGTCGTGGTGGGGCAACGACGTCAGGAACGAGTACACCATCGAGGCGGTCTCCCGATTTGAAAAGGAGCACCCTGACATCAAGGTCAAGTGCAGCTACTCCGAGTGGTCGGGCTACGAGGCGAGAAGTCAGGTTCAGATGGTCTCGGGAACGGAAGCTGACGTAATGCAGATCAATGTCGGCTGGCTGTCGCAGTATTCCGCCGACGGAAACGGTTACTATGATATCGAAAAGCTTACCGACAAGGTAGACCTCAGCGGGTTTACAAGCGAGATGCTGGATTTCGGCAGAAGAAACGGAGTGCTCAACGCCATACCTGTGGCTATGAATGCCGAGACGGTCTACATTAACAAGACGCTCTACGATAAGTACGGGCTTGAGGTGCCGAAGACATGGGACGACCTGTTTGCGGCGGCAAAGGTCATGAGCCCCGACGAGCTGTATCCCATCTCTGGGTCCAGCAAGAGCATATGGCTCTACTGCATCGCCTACGCCGAACAGAACAACGGCAAGCACTTCTTCTCCGACAGCGGCGAGATAAACTTCAGCAGGGAAGACTTAAAGCTGATGATAGAGTTCTACAACAGAATGGTATCGGAAAAGGTGATGCCGAAAGTAGAGGATTATCAGCGCTTCAATCTCGAGAATCTCGTCTACGCTGGAACGGTCGCGTGGGTGAGCGATGCTATGAACTACAATCAGGCGACGATAGACCGCGGTTCCGAAGTGGTCGTTGCCGATTATACGGGGCTGGAAAACACTCCCGTCGGCACAGGCTGGTACGCCAAGCCTGCGACGCTTTATGCTATAAGCAAGAATACCGAGCACCCCGATGAAGCCGCCATGCTTCTCGACTATATGCTCAACAGCCCCGGTTGGGCACAGCTTCAGGGCGTGGAGAAGGGAATACCCGTCAGCCGCATCGCGAGGGATTATCTCGAGCAGCAGGGAATGCTGGAGGGTCTCCAGTACGAGGCTTCGCTGCTGATGGAGAACAACGATCAGCTGAGCCCGATGAATTCCCTCATCGAGGACACATTCCTGATCGACGAGTTTATCAACGCCTGCGATCTGGTGATGTTTGAAAAGAACACCGCCGACGAAGCTGCCGATATTCTGTGCGAGAAGTACAAAGAGAAGTATGTATTTGCGGAATAGGATTTCCTTTATACTAAAGTGTTTCTGACAGATCGGGGGCTGCACCGTCAAGGGCGATCCCCGATTTTTGTTACCCAAAGGAGGAACAATAAATGACAAAAACAGAACAGGCAATAGAGAATCACAAGAGCTTTCGTTCCTGCTCCGAGTCGGTGCTCTGCGCTTTCCGCGGGGAGAT
>CAMVIL010000276.1 GCA_947167535.1 uncultured Ruminococcus sp.
CAGCCAAGACTCCGCCGGGATACGTCACCGAGATCATTAACGAGGGCAAGACCAGACAGATACAGTCCGAGCACGCGGGGATCTTCTTCAGGACCGCCGAGATCGGCAAGACCGTAGAGCACGGCGAAGTGCTGGGCAGGATCTACGACCCGCTGGAGGGAGAGCTTGTCGCAGAGATAAGAACTCCCGTGTCGGGGACGGTGTATTTCGCCTACGACAGCCCGCTGATAAATGCCAAGACGGTGTGCTTCAAGATCATCAGATGAGGCAATAGAAAAGACAAAAAAGCAGCCTGCACTTTCTGTACAGACTGCTTTGATTATTTAAGAGACTATCTGCCGCTTTAGCTTTCACGCTTTCTTCTGCGCTTGCAGTAGAGCATCAGACCGATCGAAACTGCGGGAACCAGCATGACCGTGAGTGAACTTCCGAATGCGGAAGAAACACCTGTGGCCACATCTCCGTCCAGCGTGTTGGTGACGACAACCTTCGCCGCTCCCGAGAAATCAAAGCTCAGAGTGTTATCCTTCACACTGTCCTGATCGTCCAGCCTGAACTTTGTGCTGTATCCGGCGTTGTCCTCGGTTATCGTGACGCGAGCGCCTGTCGGCAGGGCTATTTCTATCCTGTCATCATGCTTCATGGTAAAGGAGCCGCCTGTTCTTGGCATCGCGGTCTGCTCTTCGCCGTTCTTCGCCCAGACAAGATCGTCGCCCTCGCCTGCATTGCTTATCTCGATAGTGAAGCTGAATTCCTTGTTCCTGTTTCCGAATGCACCGCCCACCTTTTTCTCGATGGTAAGCAGATCCAGATCGGGATCCTTCTTGGTATTCGGCACGCTCAGCGTGTAGATGTAGCTGTCGTCCTCTTCTACAAGCTGACCGTTGTAAGAATCACTGATCAGCGAGGGAACACCGATCGCCGATATGCGGAAGATTATGTCATCGCTGAGCTTGTTGTAATTGAAAGGCGCCTTTGTTTCGGTAAGGAAGTATACCGATCCGTTCGCACCGGGGTTTATGACCCTTCCGCTGTCTCCGCCGCATACGTCTACCGTTCCGCCGACTGTTACGAGATCTTCAAATCCCGTCATCGGGGATTTGTTTTTCTCATAGCCATTGATGGTGGTGTTCGTCTGCTTGTAGAGAGCAAAGTGAGCCGAGCCCAGCTTCAGCGAAGCATCTTCGCTGTCGGTCTTCATGATCTTGAAATTGAAGGGCTTGTTGTAGACATCCACAAAAGCGACTATGCCGCCGCTTCCCTTCTTGCCGTTTGCCCAGCTGAGATCCTGAGTGTCGGTCTGTCCCCATGGCGTCACGCCGTCGTTATAGAACAGCGATACCGTTTCATCATCATGGACAATAAACCTGACCTTCTTCTGCAGCCCGACATATCCGCTGGGAGCAGAAGTCTGCGTCAGAGTGTACATCTTCTCCGTTTCAAAGTCGTACATCATCGTAACGATGCCGTCAGAGTCGGAAGTGTATCTGCCGACAGTGTTTCCGCTGCTGTCCTCCAGCGTGAAATTGCCGCCCTTCAGCGGGTCAATGCTGTTCCATTTGAAAAGCCTTACCGCCAAGCCGCCCATGCGGGTGTTGGTTATCGTGTCGGCGCGTGTCGTGCCGTCCGACTCGTCTGTTTCATAGGACGCGATGTACTCATACACTTTATCATTAGCTTCACCCGAAGGTGTTGCCGCAGCTGTTCTTGTGGCTGTCAGCTCGATACTGTCGCCGTCGTCAAGGGGTGTGACAGTGCCGTAGTCGGTCACCGTCCCGTCAGCAGCAACAGTTGGGTCTGCCGAACCGAGTTTCACCTCTCTGATCACATAATCGTCAAGACTCGTGCGCTCGCTGCCGTCGGCATTGGGCTTCAATGATGTCCAGAAATAGTAAGCAGAGGTAGAAGGCGCCTTGATCTGACGTACAGAACCCTCAAGCAGCTCGCCGTCAACATAGACCGCCGTGTAGACCGACTCATGAGATGTGGTGATGCTGAGGTCGCTCCACTTTTTGTTTACAGTCAGACCGTAGCCCTTTTTGTTATGCACTTCAAGCTGGGGATTTTCCTCCGCGATGACCTTTCCGACATTCAGCGGATTGCCTTCGTATTCCTGATAGGACGGTATATCCTCGGTGGAGCCGTCTTCCAGAGTCTTGTCACCCATGACGCGCTCAAAGCCTACCAGACCGTAGCCCGCTTTCACGTCCTCTGTCACCTTGAAGACGGTACCTGCGGGAAGTCCCGGAACAACGATGGTATAGCCCGAGGGTATACCCGAGATCGCTCCGAAGCCCGATGTGGTGAATGTCACATCGTCATAGCAGACCCCTCCCACGGGAGTCAGCGGATCGTTTCTGAGCTGATTAATGATATCGTGGGAATACTCCAGAGTCGTATCCGCAAAGGAGTCGAGACCGGCATCGTATCTGCACAGCTTCTTCGCAGGCGAAAGCACATAGTACTTGTACATATTCGCCAGCGGAAGATCATCTGCACTGACATCAACAGATGACATGGAAAGCCTGAAGCTGAATCTGGCAGTATCGTCTGTCACCTCGTTGTCGTTCTCATCGAGAAGCTTCTTGGTGATATACAGATCCTTGATGACATTATCGTTCACGAAGTTGCTGAAAGATATGTTTGGCTTATTCTCGGCAGTGCCTATCTCCG
>CAMVIL010000277.1 GCA_947167535.1 uncultured Ruminococcus sp.
TCTCGCACCATGTACATCGGGCGTATCAGCTGCATTCCTTCGTAGTTCTCTCTGTGTATTTTCGGCATCATCGTCTGCACCTGCGAGCCGTAGAGCATACCCATGAGTATCGTCTCGATGACGTCGTCGAAGTGGTGTCCGAGAGCGATCTTGTTGCAGCCCAGCTCCTTTGCCGTCTTGTAGAGATACCCCCTCCGCATACGGGCACAGAGGTAGCAGGGGTGCTGGTCCACCTTGGCGACTGCGTCAAAGATGCCTGTTTCAAATACTTGTATCGGTATCTGCAAAAGCTCTGCGTTCTCCTTTATCTTCTCGTAGTTTATCTCGTTGTAGCCGGGATTCATAACGAGGAACACCACCTCGAACGGGATCTTGGAATACCTCTGCAGCCGCTTCATGCACATCGCCATCAGCATCGAATCTTTGCCGCCCGAAATGCAGACGGCGATCTTGTCACCCTCCTGTATCAGTTCATATTCTTTTATCCCCTTGAGAAATTTCGTCCAGATCGTGCGGCGGAATTTGTTGACGACCGTCAGCTCGATATCGTTTGGCATCTCCATTTTTTCACCTTCCGTAAAAGTCTTAGTTTCGTCTTGCCATAATATTATATCACTACAAACCTATTAAGTCAATAGACTTAATAGGTAATTTACAAGGCTGTAATCAAAAAAACTGCACGTCCGGCGCCATACCGGACGTGCAGTCATTTGCGGGCTTATCCCGCTGTCTGTTCTTTTTTACTTTACGGTAACGGTCACCGCATTCTTGATGGCTTCCGCAGCTGTCCACTCGCCGTTCACTTTGGCCGCGATGGCTACCTTGTAGCTCTTGCCGGGGGTGAGATTCTTAGGTGTGGTGTAGCTCAGAGTCGACGCGGGAATGGACGAGGTCTGTATTCTCCACTTGCCCGCCAGATACACCGCGATGCCGTAGTTTGTGGCGCCGCTGACAGGCTTCCATGTGAACCTGATCTGGTGGTACTGCTCGCTGTACTCAACGCTCGTGATCTCGGGATACACACCCGTCGGAACGGTGGCTGCGGCTGCTGCAAACACAGTATAATTCACACAGCCCGAACTCTGTCCGTTCTTGCCGAGTGTTATCTTTTCACCGCTTGCGAGGTTCTTTTTGTAGAGCTTGTAGGTGACGTCCTTGTTGTTTACGATGGTGCTGTCGATAGCTTCCCATGACTGCAGCCAGTCGGGAACGGCTGCCACTCTGGTGTCGAGTGCTACGTATGCCGTCATAGCCTTGCCCGCCGTCAGCACGGCAAGATCGCCGTCGGTGTTCTTTGAATCGCAGGCGGTCTGAATATACTCCGAACCGATCAGGAAATCGGGGATCGTCTGGTAGACCGCGTCGCGGTCGCCGTAGATCAGGTCGCCCTGCTTGAGACCGTCAGCCAGCTTCCAGCTGCTCAGATAGGTCGTGTCTTTGACTACAAGCGAGCCGATGAGTCTGCCGCTGAGCGGGTCGGGGATCACGGTCACGTTCCATACAGTTTCGTTTCCGCCGACGCAGTCCTTGTCATCGGAGGACTTGGTGTAGATCACATAGCCCGAGCCCTTTCTGACGAATTTGTACTGCTCACCGCCCGAAAGCTCGCTGCCGTCCGCGGCGGAAATTATTCGATAGTAGCCGTCGCCCTTGTCCTCGAGCTTCCAGCTCTCGGTGTTGCCGAGAAGTGCTCCGCTCGAAGCGTTGGTGATCTCGTACTTCACGCTGGTGTCCATCACCGCCCCGACCTTTGCGGAACCGGTCTCGGGGGAGAGCTCCACAACGCCTTGGGGGAAGGAATCAACGGTGAGGTCGTTGATGTAATACTCGATGTTCATGTAGCCCTGACCGCAGTAGTCGCCCTTGTAATCGGTGGGGTCGTTGGGGTTGAGACCTCTCGCCAGCTCCCAGCTGTCATCCATGCCGTCGTTGTCGTTATCGGTGATCTCTTTTCTGGTGACAGCGGATGGGTACTCGTACTTCACGCCGCAGGCAATGTTGTACTTGCTGAGCTCCGACTGCGAGGAGTCGTATGCGTCGGTGCCGCTGCAGGAGCCTGTGCCGTTTTTCGTCTCGTCGGCGCACTGTCTGTCGATCTTGGTGCGCTTGTCGGGGGAGATGCCGTTGCCCGCAAAGCTGATAACGTGGTCGTAGGAAGCCGCCGCGCTCTCGCAGGTCAGCGCCGTGGAGATGT
This sequence comes from uncultured Ruminococcus sp., assembly GCA_947167535.1. Lineage (GTDB taxonomy): Bacteria > Bacillota > Clostridia > Oscillospirales > Ruminococcaceae > YE71. The sequence continues at coordinate 2,195 of CAMVIL010000277.1, forward strand.
TCTCGCCGTCCGACATGATGGTGAAGGGAGTGGTGGATTCGGTGTTGCTGCGGTACTTGTCGGTGGTGGTGTACTTTATGGCAGACCAGTTGTCATACTCGCTGTTGCGGTAGGAATTGTCCTTGTTGAGTATGCGGTTGCCGCTCAGGTAGAGCTTGAAATTATCGTTGGCCGAGACCTGAACATAGTGATAGCCGCCGGCCGTGGAGTTGCCGGTCTTCAGCGTGTTGTTGACGTAATTAACATGACCGATGGTGCCGTATGCAGTCTGGTAGCCCCAGTCGTAGATGATGTTGTTGGTAAAGTCAGCCGTCTCGGTCCCGACTACCTTGCCGCGGAAGTTTCGGGAGACATTGTGACAGATGAGGTTGTGGTCGAAGGTCAGATTGCTTCGTCCCATCATCAGACCGAAGCCGTGTACACCCTTGACGTGACCGCCCCAGGAGTTTGCAGGTGCGATGACAGAATACTGCACGG
>CAMVIL010000278.1 GCA_947167535.1 uncultured Ruminococcus sp.
ATCACATTGTAAGTCTCGGTGGGCGTGGTGACGTCCGCTATCGACTGCTTGATGCCGTCGGGAGGGTCAAAGGCTGCCAGCACCGTGAACTCATCTCCTTCGGTGCGGACGCAGATGCTGTCCGCGGGGAAGGAGATCCTCAGCGCATGAGTACACTGCACTATGGCGTTGTCGCCCTCTTCGTGACCGTAGTTGTCGTTTATCTTCTTCAGGCCGTCAACGTCGGCGCAGACTATGGCAACGTGTTTGCCCGCCTTAATGGAGCTCTTTACGAATCCGCCCTCCAGCTTGTTCATGCCGCGGCGGTTGTAGATGCCGGTCAGCGGGTCGTGCAGGTAAAGGCTCTGAAGCTCAGCGAGCGCCTCCTGAAGCTGATTGTTCATATAGTAGCTTCCGACGTTGTTGCAGATCGTCATCAGCCAGTTGCAGAACATATCGCCGTCGGGGAATACTCCCGTCAGTTCGAGAGCTATGTAGCCGAGGAAGCTGTTCTTGAAGTAGAGCGGCGCTATCATGAAGCAGTCGGGCTTGTCGCCTTTGCCTACTCCGCCGGGGATAATATCACGGGTAGGGAACTCGGTCCCGACAGGGACATCATGTCCGTACATAAACATCGAAACCATCTTATCGGGCACATATGTAATTCCCTTCGGCTCCTCGTCGGCGTTGTAGCCTGCCTGCTTGTGCTCTATCTCGGCGCTTATGCAGGCATAAAGCACGGGAATATTGCAAAGCTCCGCACCGTGCTCCAGCTGAAGAAACATCTCCTCCGACTTTTCGGTTCCTGCAAACATATGGTGCATATGCAGAATGTACATATTGAAATCGCGCATATATGTCACCCTGACATTATGCTCAGCGTAGGATTCTTCCTCATTGCGGTGGATTATCGGAACACAGCCGCAGGACTGACGTTTTTCTACAACAGCCTTGACCATAACATCGCCGTTTCCGCCGCCGCCCGCTATCATTTCGGCGATCTTTTCGACCGCCGCTTCGCCCGCCTCGTAGAGACCGCGCCTGATAGTAGTAAGGCTCGGAGTAAACTCGGCGCCGTCGGGCAAAGCGTCAAAACCTGTGACGATGATATCATCGGGTATGTTAAAACCGTTCTCCCTGAGAACATCCATGCTGAACAGCGCCATAGTATCGTTGGCGCAGACAAGAGCGTCGGGCATATTGTCCCTGCCGCGCTCTTCGATCATAAGCTTGGTCGCTTCTATCGCCTGCTTCCAGAAGCAGCCGTAGTAAACATTCTTCTCATCAAAGGGTATGCCGTGCTTTTCCAGCGAATCCCTGTAAGCCGCAAGGCGGGAATCCGACTGAGGGTTGTCCTTAAAGCCGTTCATGAAGCAGATGTCGCGGCAGCCGTGCTTCTCGATAACGTGGTCTACCATATCCTCCATCGCGTTGCCGTCGGTAAGCAGGACTCTGCGGCAGTCGTCGTGCGAGAGGTCGTCGATGTCAAGCACGGGAATATGGTGCTCGCGGCAGCGCGTGAGTATCTTGTGGAAAACCGTTTCATCAAAAAAGGTGCCGCCGAAGATCAGCATACCGTCGATACTGTCGTAATTTATAAGCTCATACACCGTAGTCTCGCCGGCGATGGTGTTGGGGTGCAGCGTGTAGTCTGCGTTGAGGGCAGGCTTCACAACAGAGTTGAAAAACGTCAGCAGGTTGATATCCTGCTCCGCGCACTTTGCACGTATGCCCTCAAGCATAAGCACCTCATTATATGAATCGTACCCCGTAAGGCAGACCGCAATGGTTCTTCTATTCTCATTCCTTGTCATGGTTTTTCACCTACTCTGTAAAATCAGGGGGCATTGCCACTTCACTATAACATCGGCTCCAGAATTTTCAGCATTGCCGCCATAGCTCTGCGAACTCTCGAACGGTTCAGCAGATCATCGGGGGTCACCTCATGGGATCGCTCGGCAAACATTTTCTCGAAATCCGCCTTGATATCCATGACTGCGGGCATATCGTACATGAAGCAGGCGTTCTCGAAGTGCAGATACAGACTGCGGTAGTCGAGGTTCACCGTGCCGACGATGGCCTTGCGGTCGTCCGAGACGAACATCTTCGCATGATTGAAGCCGTCAAATTCATATATTTTTATTCCCTTGCGCATAAGCTCGTCGAAATAGCTCTCGCCCATTATCTTGACGTAGGGCTTGTCAGGTATACCCGGCACCAGAATGCGTACATCTACGCCTCTTTTCGCGGCAAACGTCAGCGCTGATATCAACTCTTCATTGAGTATCAGATAGGGAGTCGAAATGTAGCAGTAGTCAACTGCTGTGTTTAAAATATTTAAATAACTAAGTTCCCCGACGTCCTCGTCGTCAAGCGGCGAGTCGCCGTATGCGATAACAAAACCGTCGGAGACGTACTTTTCTGTCCTGTAATGGTGGGGCAGGTAGTCGCGGTACTCGCTCCTTCCCTCGCGCCCGATGACCTCCCACATCTGCAGGAACATCATCGTCAGATTCCACACCGCGTCGCCCTTTATCATCACCGAAGTGTCCTTCCAGTAGCCGAAGCGGGTGATGCGGTTGACGTACTCGTCGGCGAAGTTGTCGCCGCCAGTGAATCCCGTGTGGCCGTCGATGACGACGATCTTTCGGTGGTCGCGGTTGTTCTGCACCGACGACAGAAGCGGCAGG
>CAMVIL010000279.1 GCA_947167535.1 uncultured Ruminococcus sp.
AGCACAGCCGTCCAGGGTGTTGAAGCTGACAAAATATCCGCCGTTGGGCCTTGTGTAGCTGCCGATGCCAAGGGGCTTGATCTCGCTGTCGAGAGCGTCCAGAACGGCCTTGAACTTGGGTGCGATGATCGCACGGTGCTTCTCCATCTGCTGCATCAGCCCGTCATAGGAGCCGAAGAACTTAGCGTGGCGAAGCTGATTGATCTTGTCATAGCCGATAGTCTGAATTGTCATCAGCGACTTGATGTACTCCACGTTCTTGACGGAAGCAGCCATTACAGCCACGCCGCCGCCCGCAAATGTGATCTTCGATGTGGATGCGAACTCGTATACCATATCCTCGGAGCCCAGCTTCTTGCACTCGTCGAGGAGATTCAGCAGCTTGTCGGGAGTGTCCGTCAGGTGGTGGATGCAGTAGGCGTTGTCCCAGAAGATGCGGAAGTCCTTGGCGGCGGGCTTGAGAGCCGCAAAGCGCCTTACAACTTCATCCGAATATGTGATGCCCGTGGGGTTGGCGTACATAGGCACGCACCAGATGCCCTTGATCGAGTCATCCTCGGAGACCAGCTTCTCCACCATATCCATGTCGGGGCCGTTCTCGTCGGTAGGGATGTTTATCATCTCAAACCCGAACTGCTCGGTGATGGCAAAATGCCTGTCATAGCCGGGAACGGGGCAGAGCCACTTTACCTTGGGCAGGTCCTTCCAGGGCTTCTGAACGCCGTCCACGCCGAAGACGTAGCAGCGCATTATCATATCGTACATTATATTAAGGCTGGAGTTTCCGCAGATGATAAGCTCATCGTTGTGGACGCCCAGCATGGGTGCAAAAAGGTTCTTTGCATCAACGATGCCGTCCAGGCCGCCGTAGTTGCGGCAGTCGGTGCCGTCGGACGCCTTGTAGTCCTTGTCGTAGCTGTTGACGGCGGCGAGCATTTTCATAGCCAGATCAAGCTGCTCTGAGGAGGGCTTGCCTCTTGCCATATTGAGGGAGAGCCCGAGAGCCTTGTAGCCGTCGTACTCCGCCTTGACTTCGTCTCTGAATTTTTCAAGCTGTGCCTTATTCATTTCTTTGAGCTGCATCACAAATTCCTCCGATTGTTTCCTGTATTGAGCCGCAGGGCCTATCGCGCATATCTGCGCGGGATATAGCCCGCAGTCAGACCTTTATTATTATATACCCGTTCTGAGGATTTTGCAAGTTGTTTTTACCCCTCTTGCAAAAAATCATTACATTGTACAATTTTGACAAAACAACGCACATCCCACAATGCACAATGCACAATGTCGGATTTTTACCGTATACAAAAACAAGCGTCCGCAGCTGCAGACGCCTGTTTTCATATTATCGTATATCGTTATCAGTACGCTATCGCCCACAGCACCATATGCTTTGCGGGCTTGCCGCAGCAGACGCACTTGTCGCTGAGCTGATGCTGCTCAAAGGGGATGCACCGCGAACCTACGCCCGTAAGCTCCTTGACCTTGTCCTCGCACTCTTCCTCACCGCACCACATAGCCTCAATGAAGCCGTCGCCGTTGTCGGCAAGAGCCTTTTTGATGCCCTCGATGTCGGTACACTGATAAGTGCGGTTCTTTCTGTTTTCAAGGGCGTTGTTATACATACCCTGCGGGATCTCGTTTGTGAGCAGGTCGGTGATCTTCGCCGCCAGGGCCTCAAGACCGTCATCAAGAGCAACAGTCTGCTTTTCACCGTTGTATCTCGCAGCGACTACGCAATGTCCTGCTTCAATGTCCTTGGGACCGATCTCGATGCGGACAGGCACGCCGCGCATCTCGTACTCTGCGAACTTCCAGCCGGGGGAGTTGTCGCTGTCGTCCAGCTTGACGCGGATACCGAGAGCCTTCAGCTTATCGAAGATCTCGCCCGCTTTTTCAAGCACGCCTTCTTTGAACTGCGCGATAGGCACGATGACCACTTGAACAGGAGCTACTGCCGGAGGCAGAACAAGTCCGTTGTTATCGCCGTGGGTCATGATGATCGCACCGATAAGACGGGTAGTCATGCCCCAGGAAGTCTGATGAGGATATTCCAGCTTGTTATCCTTGCTTGTGAACTGGATGCCGAAGGCCTTCGCAAAGCCATCGCCGAAATAGTGGGAAGTGCCCGCCTGGAGAGCCTTGCCGTCGTGCATCATAGCTTCGATCGCATAGGTGGAGACCGCGCCCGCGAACTTGTCCGATTCGGTCTTCTGACCTCTTACCACAGGCATACACAGGCTCTTCTCGCAGAAATCGGCGTAGCAGTTGAGCATCCGCTCGGTTTCCTCGATAGCCTCCTCTGCGGTGGCGTGGATAGTGTGGCCCTCCTGCCAGAGAAACTCTCTCGAACGCAGGAAGGGACGTGTGGTCTTCTCCCAGCGGACTACCGACACCCACTGATTGTAGAGCTTAGGCAGGTCGCGGTAGCTGTGTACGATGTTGGCGTAATGCTCGCAGAACAGCGTCTCGGAGGTGGGGCGCACACAAAGACGCTCCTCCAGCTTCTCGCTGCCGCCGTGAGTTACCCAGGCGACCTCGGGAGCAAAGCCCTCAACGTGGTCCTTTTCCTTGTTGAGCAGGCTCTCGGGGATGAACATGGGCATACATACGTTTTCGTGACCCAGCGCCTTGAATTCGCTGTCGAGAATATGCTG
>CAMVIL010000280.1 GCA_947167535.1 uncultured Ruminococcus sp.
CCCACGATACGGCGGCTGCCGACTATGCCGATACCGTTTACCGAATGGATGCGGGAGTGCTTAAAAAAGAGGAGGGACGCAAACGTGAGATCGCGTAAGGGAAACATAAAAGACCTTCAGGAGCTTGCGGCGATAGAAAGCAGCTGTTTTCCGCCCGAGCAGGCCGCAAAGCAGGAGCAGATCAAGGGAAGGCTCGAGAAATATCCGCAGCATTTTCTTCTGCTGTGCGACGACAGCGGCAAGATAATCTCATTCATAAACGGCTTTGTGACCGACATTCCCGACCTTACGGACGAGATGTACCAACGCCCCGAAATGCACAACGAAAAGGGCGCATGGCAGATGATATTCGGTCTCGACACGCTGCCCGAGTACAGGTGCAGAGGTCACGCGCAGACGCTTATGAATGAGTTTCTGTCAACTGCAAAATCCCAGGGCAGGCGAGGCGTTGTGCTGACCTGCAAGGAGGCGCTGATCGGCTTCTATGAGAGGTTCGGCTTTGTCAACGAGGGCGTCTCTGAGGGCTCGGTCATAGGAGGAGTAACATGGTATCAGATGAGAAGATCGTTCTGATGAAAAAGGCTTGCGTCACGCTGGCGGCGCTTATGCTGACGGGCTGCGGAAGTTTACAGGCGCAGGAACAAGTCACCGAGAAGCCGACAACGACCACAGCTGAGACGACAGTCACCGCCGAGACGTCGGAGTACGACACTTTTTTCGGCGTGCTGATGGACGAATGCTGCTCGGATATCGACGACCCCACCGTACACGAGACGAACTGTATGTTCATGGACGGCTGCCGCGAAAGCGGCTACGGACTTGATATCAAACAGGCTGACGGCTCCTGGCTCTTCTTTAAGTTCGATGACAAGGGTCAGCAGCTTACATGGGAGTATATAAACTCCACCGAACGGCAGGACGGGCTTTTCGTCACCGTTACGGGAACTCTGGAAAACGAAATAATAAAGGTAATTTCAATTGAGGAAAGTTGAGGAGAAATAATATGAAAAAGAAAGAATTTATCGGAAGAATCAGCGGGACTGTCGCGGCATTGGCGGTTGCGGCTTCACTGCTGTCTGCAAATGCGGTCTTTGAGGCTGCTGCCGAGGAGGCTGACAACGTTCAGTACGTCTACACCGACTACGCCGACCTGTGGACCAGCGATGACATCACCGTTCAGGCGGACTCGCCTGTCAAGTGGTATGTGGTAGTCCCCGATGACGTGGAGCCGAAGGGCTGCCGTGCTACCGTGAAGATACCCGGTCTCGGCTTCGGCACCGACACTCACAACAAGGAAGAAGGACACATCGTTCTGGAAAAGGGCGAGAATTTCATATATGAGTTCACCGCAGAGGAAGAGGGCGACATTCTGTTCACCTGCTGGATGGGTTCGGGCTGCCACAAGAATTATATCCATGTGACCCCTGCCCCCGAACCTGAACCCGAAGACAGCTCCGTTCCCGAGGACAGTTCTGTACCCGATGAGCACCCCGACCCCGAGGACAGCTCTTCCGAGGCGGAAGACAGCTCCGTTCCCGAAGCTGTAACTCCCGAAGATGACTCCTCTTCGGCTGACAAAGATTCTTCGGCGGCGGACAGCTCTGCGGCAGACAGCTCGTCGAGCTCTTCTTCTTCGTCCAAGGGCGATAACGGCGGCAACGGTAATGGCAACGGCAACGGCAGATCCGGCGGCGGAAGCGCAGGCAGTGTAGACGCTCCCAAGACCGAGACCAATCCCGAGACTGGAGCCGCTGCAGGCAGCGTGCTTGCAGCAGTTGTTCTGCTGGGCGGCGCAGCTTTTATGGTAAGCAAAAAGAGATAACGAATAACACATAGCAAAAACCGCACCGAGGTATCTCACTTCGGTGCGGTTGTTTTTGTTCGGTCGCTCAGATCTCACCGCCGGACAAGGCGGTCTTCGCGTTCTTTCTGAGGCTTGCTTTCAGCTCCTCGATATACCGCTCACCTATCTCGCTGAGGGAGCCGTGCTTTTTGCGGATATATCCTATCGTCATGATGCTGTTCTGGTTCTCGCTGGCCTCGCGGAAGGGCACGACCACGTAATCCGAGCCGTTCATCTCCTCGCAGAGTATCCCCGAGCAGAGGGTGTAGCCGTTCAGCTCCTTCATGAGTTCGCCCATAGCGGCGCGGTCGGTAGCCTTTATCATTCGCGGATAGATGTTCTCGCTGAGTATCTCCTCCGCGAAAAGGTAGCCGTTTTTGCCGTTCTGCTCAAAGGAGAGGCAGGGGTAGGGTGCGAGCTGTTCAAGCCCGATGGAAGGCTCGCCCGCCAGCGGGTGATCCCGCCACATATAGACGTAAGCGCGGCAGTTGATAAGCTCTGTAAAGCCCAGCTCGTTCTCTTCAAGAAGCTTCGTGATGGGCTTGCGGTTGTAATTTGAGATGTACAGCACTCCTATCTCGCTGCGCAGGCTGCCCACGTCGCTGATGACGTTGAGCGTCTCGGTCTCCCTGATGGCGAACTCAAATTCAAGGGTGCCGAACTGCTTCACCGTCTCGATGAATGCGCTGACCGCAAAGGAATAATGCTGAGTCGATACGCCGAACTTGCGTTTTATGTCCTTGTCCACGAACTTCTCGCAGACCAGCTCGTACTGGCGGTAGAGCTGTCCCACGCTTCTGATAAACTCCT
>CAMVIL010000281.1 GCA_947167535.1 uncultured Ruminococcus sp.
CCCACTGCGCCTATCGTCTGTCCCGCTTCGACCTCGTCGCCCTCGCTCACCGCCACCGCCGACGAGAGGTTGTAGTAAAAGCTCATGATGCCGCTGCCGTGGTCGATGGCTACGGTGTAGCCCCACAGCGGATCCTCCTTGACCTGAGTCACCCTGCCGCGGTTCATAGCTCTGACCGCCGTGCCGGTGTCGGCTGCAAGGTCAACGCCGTCGTGGGTCTTCCAGACGCCGAGAGTTTCGCTCTTGACAAGCTCGCCACCGCTGAAAGGCTTTATAACCTTGCCGTTAACGGGCATAACGTTGGGTGCAGACTTCACCACCTTGTCCGCCTGCGAGCTGTCGGCGGGACGGCTGTCGGCTGCGGACGAGTCGTTGCGGCGCACTCCCGGCTGCTTCTTCTCGGCGGCTGCCGCACTGTGGTCGGACGAAGTGCTGTCCGAGTAGTTGACACTGAGATCTGGTATCGAGAGGTCGTAGTTGCTCTCGGCGTCCTTCACTGCCCTGCCGTAAGCCACGGCACCCGCACCGCCCGCAGCGATCACCGCTGCCGCCAGCATGATGTAAGCTCCCCTGCCGCCCACGATCCCGAGGACCTTCTTCATGACACTTTTTTTCATAATATTCACCATTCCTTTCGTATGACCCCCGACCTGCGTCCGAAGTCTTTGGGAATATTATGGTACACTCACAGCAAATATATTCAATTTGCAGAAAAAAAGACCGGAAATCGCTCTCCGGTCTTTGCTTTGCATATCACGGTTCTGACTGCGCGTCGGCACCCGAATTGGTATCCATCTCGTTGCCGTACATATCCCAGACGGTGTAGTTGCCTTCCACGCCGTCGGGGGAATAGACTATCCTTCCGAGGAGCTTGTCGTTTTCGATGTCGTATCCGTCGTAGGCGATGTAGAACTCTGCCTCCTCATTGACCTCGTAATCAAAGTAAGCGTCGTAGTAGGCGGGATACTCGCCCTCCCGCTCGGGTTCGCCGATGTCGCAGACATCGCTGCCGTTTATCCTGAGCTTTTTGTCGCCGTCCTGAAGTTCGATCTCCACCAGTTCCACCACTTCACCCGCAGCGTACATCTGGGGATTCCATATGGGGTGCTTGTAGTGCAGCTCCAGCACGCCGTCCTCGCGGGTCTCTTCCACGTCAGCCGCCACGGGGAATTCCATGAGGATATAGAGCTTGCTGCTGTCGCGCTCACAGCGGTGAACTTCAAACGCTTTTATTTCGGAAGCAGCATATGGGATGATCTGCTGTGTCCTCATGAACCATATAGCCGCGGACAGTATCACCGCCGCACCTGCGAGGAAGAATACCGCGTAGAGTATTCTCCGTTTCTTTTTGTTCTTCTTGACCATTCTTCTGAAACCTCCGTTTATGTCTGCGGAGTTTTTCGGCAGCGGAAGCTCTTCGTCGAGATGTTTGAGCTCGACAGCGCAATCGGCACATCTGTCTATATGCTTTTCTATCGCCTCGCTCGTCTCGTCGCTCACAACACCGTCATGATACAGCGGCAGCAGGTCGCGCACGATCGGGCAGGTGAGTTCAGGTATCTTTTTATCCATCATAGCGTTCCGTCCTTTCTGAGTATTTCTTTGATCTTTTCCTTGGCGCGATAGTAGGTAACTCTTGCCCAGCTGTCAGTCCTGCCGAAGATAGAACCAAGCTGTTTAAAATCCAGCTGACCGAACACCCTCAGCGAGAACACCTCTTTATAGGGCTCATCGAGCTGATGAAGCGCCCGCATTATCTCCATAGCGCTGTCGCGGTCGGCGGCACGCTGTTCGATAGGGATATCGTCATCGGTAAGATATTCCAGCGGCTCGGAACCTGCGCTGCGCTTTTGTTTTTTGAGGCGATTGAGCATTATGTTCCTTGCTATCGAGCAGAGCCATGTATATAGACTGCTGCCGCCCGAAAAACTCTCTCTGGCGTCGAGGGCGCGCAGGAAGGTCTCCTGCGTGATATCCTCCGCCTCATGTTCATTGCGTGTCAGCGCGAGCATATAGCGAAAGACCGCCGCGTATTCCGCGCACAGAGTCTCATCATCTATTTCAGTCTCCATACTGTTATTCTTTTTTATTTTCTCTTTAGAGCCCACGCCGACACCTCCTTTCCGTGAAAGATCAAAGCGCTTTTTTATCTTTCTGTTTGTTAGACAACGCAGCTTAAAAAACGTTACAGATTTTTTTGAAAAAAATTTTGCCAATATATAGTGCGCCGCTGCACCCGCTTTATTGCCCGCGTTAGTGCTTTACCGTCGTTTCTCCCGACAAAAAAGACCGAGAAGTTATCCTCGGTCTTTAAAGCTCGTTTATTCTTCCGTTGCACTCTCAGTGGCTTCTTCGTCCGGATTGCTCGGAGCGCCGCAACACTTCTTGTACTTCTTGCCGCTTCCGCACGGACACGGATCGTTCGGTCCGATCCTCTTGCCTCTGTTGCGTGCAGTGAATCCGCGGTTGCTGTTGCCGGCTTTCAGTACCTGCTCACGTCTGGGCGGCGCACTCTGCTTGTTGACCTGAACGGTGAACAGCATTCTTACAGTGTCCTCGCGGATGGAGTCTACCATAGCGTCGAACATCTCGAAGCCTTCCATACGGTACTCTACAACAGGATTCTTCTGACCGTAGCTGCGGAGTCCGAT
>CAMVIL010000282.1 GCA_947167535.1 uncultured Ruminococcus sp.
CAGACCCTCTTTGAAGGTAGGCGCACCCACAGGCATTATCATGAACTCCTGTGTGTCAACAGCGCTGTCGGCATGAGCGCCGCCGTTTAAAATGTTCATCATCGGAACAGGGAGCTTTGTTCCCTGTATTCCGCCCAGAAATCTGTAAAGGGGAATGTCCAGCGAGGTAGCAGCAGCTCTTGCGCAGGCGATGGATACCGCAAGGATCGCGTTAGCGCCCAGCTTCGACTTGTCCTTTGTGCCGTCAGCCTTTATCATAGCAGCGTCAACTGCGTAAATGTCGGAAGCGTCCATGCCGGTGATTGTGTCGGCAATGACGGTGTTGATGTTCTCCACAGCCTTCTGCACGCCCTTGCCGAGATAGCGGCTCTTGTCGCCGTCACGGAGCTCCAGCGCCTCAAACTCACCGGTCGACGCGCCCGAGGGTGCTGTGCCTCGCGCAACAGTTCCGTCAGCGAGGGTGATCTCAGCCTCTACTGTAGGGTTTCCGCGGGAGTCAAGTATCTCTCTGCCCACTACCTTTTCGATCTCTAAATAGTCCATGTAGATTCTCCTATCCGCCCGAAGGCATATAATTAACGTGAATACTCACATTATTGACGCGCAGACCCGAAGTATTCAAATGCCCTATCGCACCAGGCTATCCGAAAAGGGGTCTGCTAGTGACTTGTTCGTGGTTAGGGTAAACTAACCTATATAAATTATATCACAGACTGAAAATTCTGTCAACAGTTACCTAAGTGTAACCACTGCCAAATCTTCGCGGAAATTACGCCTTGGATATGTACTAAACCCCGATTTTTTTCTAAACTCTTGACATTGCCGAAATAATATGATATACTCTAGTTAGTTATATCTAACCAAAATCGGCGGTGAACCGTCCTTATTTCTTGCGGACAGGTTTACTCAGACTAATTTCTTGAATGAAAGGATAAAAACGCTATGTTCAAAACAACAGTAAAGATAGACGGCATGATGTGCGGAATGTGCGAATCGTACGTCAATGATGCGATACGCATGGAACTGTCGGTAAAAAAGGTGACATCTTCCCACAAGAACGGAGAAACTGTAATTATCAGCAAGGATGGTCTTACCCGTGAGCAGATAGAATCTGCACTCGCCGACAGCGGTTATACGGTTACCGGCTTCGTGTGCGAAACTTACGAGAAGAAAGGACTTTTCGGCAGGTGACGGTCGGGAAGTTCAATGCTGATGAACAGTTATCACTTTTGATGTGAAAATATCGTAATATCTCTTGACAAACGATTCTGAATGTGCTATAATCAATATGGTTAGTTAATGCTAACCATATTGATTTGTCGTTTAGTTAGGATTTGCTAACTGTAGAAAGGATAATAAAATGAGTGTAGTAATAGTAGGCGGCAACGACCGTATGGCAACAAGGTATCAGGACATCTGTAAGTCATACAAATGCAAGTCAAAGGTGTTCACACAGATGCCTGCCGATTTTGAAAATAAGATCGGCTCTCCGGATCTGGTGATAGTGTTCACCGGTACCTGCTCGCATAAGATGCTGGGCGGTGTCAAAAAGCATACCGAGAGATCGGGCACTCCCGTAAGACATCTGCATTCCTCGAGTGTGAGCGCACTGAAAAAACTGCTGTCGGAGTATCACAGCTGATGTGACAGCATAAAAACAAGACCGCTTTTCATCGCGTTATGAAAAGCGGTCTCGTTTTATTTGATATAATTCCTCATGCTCGCAAGAGATATCGCGAGTGTCGAGGAATTGTGGAGAAAAGCAGAAGTAGTAGGTGCGATAACACCCGCCGCACCCAGCACCATCAGCCCGAAATTGAAGCCGATGATCGTGCGGTAGTTTGAATTGATACGCTTCATAAGCGCCATGCTGAGCTGCCTCAGCGTCACGAGACAGGTAAGGTCGTCTGCCGAGATGGTGATGTCCGCCACCTCACGCGCGATCGCCGCACCGCTGCTGATCGCAATACCTGCGTCGGCTTCCGAAAGGGCAGGGGAGTCGTTCACGCCGTCGCCGATCATTATGACCTTTCTGCCGAGGGCTTTCTCGCGGCGTACAAAATCCGCCTTGTCCTCCGGCAGGACTTCCGCGTAGAATTCGTCCACACCGACTTTTTCCGCCACCGCCTTGGCCGTGCGCTCACTGTCGCCGGTCATCATTACGATCTTGCTGATGCCCAGCTGTTTTAACTGCGACAGCACCGACTTCGCTTCGGCGCGTATCGGGTCTTCGATGCAGATGACCGCCGCAAGCTCGCCGCCTACCGCTAGGAACAGGTGCGAATACTCGTCGGGCAGTCTGTCGAATTTATCCTGCTCGTTTTTTGGGAGAGTGCATCCCTCGTCCTCAAACACGAAATGATAACTGCCCAGCACCACCTTGATGCCGCTTACCGAGCTTGCGATGCCGTGCGCCACAACGTACTCGACTTCGCTGTGCAGTTCCTCGTGAACAAGCCCGCGCTCGCTCGCCGCCTTGACTACTGCATTCGCGATGGAATGCGGATAGTGCTCTTCAAGACACGCCGCCAGCCGCAGAGCCTCGTCCTCGTCGTTCTCGCCGAATGTGATGATCTTTGCCACCTTCGGCTCGGAATGGGTGAGAGTACCCGTCTTGTCGAAAATAATGGTGTC
>CAMVIL010000283.1 GCA_947167535.1 uncultured Ruminococcus sp.
ACACCGAGTTGTCATAGGAATCCATTATATCGTCCACAGTCAGCTTGTTGAACACCATCGTCGCGATAGCAGGCGAAGCGCCGCCGACCTGAACGCTCTTGCCGACCTTTGAAACGGCGCGGATCTTTATCTTGAGCTTCTTGCCGGTGGGAAGAAGTCCCGTTTTGAGCTCACCGGTGTTGCCCGCAACGGTTTTCAGAAGCTGATACTTCCCGCCTGGGAGCGCGTAGTAGACGTTATAAGCCGAAGCGTTCTTGACTCTTCTCCAGCGGAGAGTGACATAGCCCTTTGAACGCTGTTTTATCTTGCAGAGCTCGACCTTGGCAGGCTTGGTAGTAAACTTCCCTACTGCCGCCTTACCCTCGTTGATCTTGCCTTTTTCCTTCTTGTAAGCGGTAACGCGGTAGGTGTTTTTCTGTCCCGCCTCGAGACCTGATATCCTGATCCGGGTCTTGGTCAGAGTCTTGACGCGCCTGTACTTTTTCCTTTTGGCGTCATAGCGGTATACCCTGTAACCGTCGGCTCCCTTGACCTTATTCCACGCCAGAGTGTAGGCATTTTCGGTCACTTTCCCGCAGCGGAGATTTGTCACCCTCTCGGGTGCCGATTCCAGCGACTCGGCGTCAAGCTCTTCGGACACCTCGTTTGCTTCGTACTCCTCAAAATACGCAGGGCGATCGAAAATCACGTTATCATCGGCAGCTGCCGAAGCAGGAAGAGCCGCCGCGCCCATAACAAGGCAGACTACCCCTGCAGTCATTCTCTTTGCGATCATATTGGTGATCCTCCCAAAAACAAAAATAGCGTGTCTCTTTTTTATGTATCTACTCTATTAAAGCCCGCTTCTGTGCGGGTTATGTGTGTCATATCTGATAGCGGGAGCTATTCTATCCGCCAGTCTATCGGCGCTATGCCGTTTCGCTCCAGAAACGCATTTGCTGCGCTGAAATGCCGGCAGCCGAAGAATCCGTTGTACGCCGACAGCGGAGACGGATGTGCTGCCGTGAATACCGCGTGCTGAGGCGAGGTTATCAGCGCCGCCTTAGACCGCGCGTGACCGCCCCAGAGCAGAAATGCCGTCGGCTGTTCCCGCTCGTTGAGCTTTTTTATGATTGCATCGGTGAGAGTCTCCCAGCCCTGTCCCTTGTGAGACATCGGCTTGCCCTCGCGCACCGTCAGCGTAGTGTTCAGGAGCATAACTCCCTGCTCCGCCCAGCTTGTGAGCTCACCATGGGGCGGCGGAGCTATTCCAAGGTCGTTCTGCAGTTCCTTGAAGATATTCTGAAGCGACGGCGGCGGGTTCACGCCTTTCTTGACGGAAAAGCATAACCCGTGAGCCTGTCCCGCGCCGTGATATGGATCCTGTCCTAATATCACAGCCTTGACCTTCTCATAAGGTGTGTATTTCAGCGCGTTGAAGATGTCGTACATACCGGGATACACGCGGTAATGGGAGTACTCCTGTTTTAGAAACTCCCTCAGCTTCAGGTAGTATTCTGCAGTGAACTCGTCCTTGAGGACATCGTCCCAGCTGTTGCCTATGTGTACCATATCAGAGCCCTGCCGAACCTGCAACAGTGCCCACAACTATACCCAGCACCATAACAACCGCGATAGTGAGCATAACTATACGCATCACCAGCGGTTTGTCGCTCTGCGGCTTCTGCTTCATCGGCTTTGCGCGCACTTCCTCGGGCTTCTGCAGCTCGGCAGAAGCAGCGTTCTGCTGCTGAACAGGTCTGCTGTTGCTGCTGCGTTTTTTCTTAGATGACTTCTTGCTTTTTGCCATTGCTCTTACTTCCCTTTCCGTATGCCCCTGCGGGCGTCTTGTAACTTACCTTACAATTATATCACACGAATCGGAAAGATTCAAGTAGCTTTATCAAAATTTGTACATTTTATTGGAAATATACCCCTCCGCCTTGTCAGTTACGCCATGAAGCCTTTCAGACCACGCTAAGTGTCCTGATGACGGGGCTGCCGTTTTGCGGGCTGAGGATAAAGTGGGTGTCGCTGCCCGATATCAGCATATCGCTTATCGGGTCTTCGGCGTATTTCCTGATGATACGGCGAAGGGCTCTTGCTCCCGACTCGTTTTCGCGGCCGCACAGTCCCGCCAGCATTTCGGCGCATTCTCTCTCGTATTCAAGGGTCGCACCGACGGCGGACAGACGTTTTTTCAGGTCGTCAAGCTCCCACACGACGGCTTTGGTCATGGCGGCGGAGTCCAGCGGGTCGAAAACTATCACCTCGTCTATCCTGCCGAGAAGCTCGGGCGAGAGCAGCTGTCTGAGCTCAGCCATCCCCGCCGAGCGAAGCGTCTCCCGCTGCCCCGCGCCGAAGCCTATCTGCTTTTTCTCCGAGAGCGCTTTGGTGCCGCAGTTGGTGGTGAGGATTATTATCGTGTGGGCAAAGCTGACCTTGCGCCCCGCCGAATCGGTAAGGCAGCCGTCCTCGAGTATCTGCAGCAGCAGATTGAAAATGTCGGGGTGGGCTTTCTCTATCTCGTCGAAGAGCACCACCGAATAGGGGGAACGCCGTACCTGTTCGGTGAGCCTGCCGCCCTCCTCGTAGCCGACGTATCCTGCGGGGGCACCTATCAGACCCGAAACGGCGTGGCGC
>CAMVIL010000284.1 GCA_947167535.1 uncultured Ruminococcus sp.
CTCATGTTCGTCACCATCGTGCCTTTCATGGCGTGTATGTTCCTCGACATCAGCACCCTCCCCGGAGCCGCAAGATACCTGCTCTACGCCATACCCTTCACCCACACCTTCATGGCTTCCGACACCGTAATGTTCGGCAAGACGGAGCTTTACACGGCAGGACTCATCTATCAGGTGGTGTTCCTCATCATCTGTATGACGATAGCTGTAAAGATATTCACCAGCGATTACATTTTCACCGCAGGCGAATTCATCGGACGTAAAAAGAAGAAAAAACACGCTGAGGAGGATCAGTGATGAACAGCTTATTCAAAAGAACTGTCGCAGCCCTTGCGGCAGCGGTAATGACGCTGAGCCTCGCGGGCTGCGGGAACAGCAAAGAAAGCTCCGACGCTCCCGACGAGACCAAGCCGCCCGTGACGGTGACTCTGCCTCCCAAGGACGAGGCGAGCACCGCAGATGAGAACGCTCCGCAGGAGACTAAGCAGAACGAGGTCACGGAGCTTACCACAGAGGAACCAAAAGACAAGCCCGAGGAGGAGCGCGTCTATGCTCCCGCCATGTGGAAGGTGACCTCTCCCGACGGAAAGACCATGTATCTGATGGGCAGTATGCACGCCCTCAAAGACGAATGCTACCCGCTTCCCGACTACGTGGAGGAAGCTTACAGACAGGCCGACGTGCTGGCAGTGGAGTGCGATATCTCCGAGACTTCAAACGCGGTGTCGGTGGCTCTGCAGTACTCCGACAGGATAACCTACCCCGACGGCGGCAAGTCCAAGGATCACCTTGACAAGGGCGAGTGGAAGGACATCGCTTCCTACATCGAGCTGCACGGCGACGACCCTGCGGATTTCGAGAACTACCAGCTCTGGTATCTGTCCCAGCTGCTGGAGGCATACGCCTCTGCCGACGCGGGTCTGGACGCCACTAAGGGCATCGACCTCTACCTGCTCAACGACGCTCACAGCAGCGGCAAGGAGATATACGAAGTCGAGACCGCGGAGTCCCAGATGGAACTGCTGGTGAACTTCTCCGACGAGATCTATGCGACAGCCCTCAACGGCTACTGCGCCGAGAACAACGATGATATCCGTCAGGAAATGGAGGATATGTACGAAGCATGGCGCACAGGCAGCACCAAATCCCTCGACCTCGAAGGCAACATGGACGAGGAGCTCTCAAAGGACGAGCGCGAGATCATGGAGCAGTACTATCAGCAGCTTCTCTACGACCGCAACGTCGGCATGGTGCAGGCCGTGAAGGATCTGATGGCGCAGGGAAAGAACGTCTTCTACCTCGTAGGCGCCGCACACTACGTCGGCGACAACGGCATAATCGCCCTGCTGAAAGCCGACGGCTACACCGTCAAGCGCATAAAGGAATAACGCCGAATAACACCGAGCCGCCTGTAACAAGGCGGCTTTTTTCTGTCCCGGGACACAAAAAAGGAACGGCGATAAACCGTTCCTTTGTTTGCTTATTATCACTTGCAGCGCCAGATGTGGTAGGAGTAGGGAGCAAGCTCGCTGCCGCCGCCGAAATCGTGATCCTTGCCTGTCACGAAATCTTCCGCCAGACCGTAGCCCGCGTCGAAATGAGCGGTGAAGGGCTGGTCGTCGGCGTTGATGGCGATGAATACTCTCTCGCCCTCGAAGTCGCGCTGGAGTATGCACTGCTTGTTGGTCAGCACGGGGATCTTGATGTCGCCGTACTGCAGCGCCTTGCACTCGCGGTGAGCCTTGGCAAGCTTGCGGATAAGCTCGGTGATCTCGTTCTCCTGAGGCTTGTCGAAAGCGGGTCTCAGCGCGGGGTCGCCCTGACTCTTCTCTGCCTTCTCGCCCCACTCGGAGCCGTAGTACACGCAGGGGATACCCGGCATACCGAAGAGCAGCGTGTAGACCAGCGGCAGGTGCTTCTCGTTGGTGAGGATGCTGGCGATTCTGGTAACGTCGTGGTTGTCGGCGAAGCACATCAGGTGCAGACCGCGGTACTGGCACCAGTTCTCGGAGCCGAAGCGGTTCTTCAGCGAATGGCATATCTCGAACATATTCATGCTGTTGAAGCTGGAGTAGAGACCCTTGTAGCACTCGTAGTTGGTGGCGGAGTGCAGCATCTCGGGGTTTACCCAGCGGCTGTAGTCGCCGTGGAGCAGCTCGCCCACAAGGAAGAAGTCCTCCTTTAAGCTGTCGGTGAAGCTGCGGAGTCTCTTGAGGAAGTCAAAGTCCAGCGAGTATGCAACGTCGAGGCGTATGCCGTCGATGCCGAAATACTCTATCCAGTACCTGACCGCGTCCAGCAGGTGGGCAACGACTGCGGGGTTGCGCAGGTTGAGCTTTACGAGGTCGAAGTGACCCTCCCAGCCCTCGTACCAGAGCCCGTCGTTGTAGTTGCTGTTTCCGTCGAAATTGATGTGGAACCAGTCCTTGTAGTGGGAGTCCCACTTCTTCTCACAGACGTCGAGGAACTGCGGGAAGCCGCGTCCTACGTGATTGAAAACGCCGTCCAGCACCACCTTCACGCCCTTAGCGTGCAGAGCGTCGCAGACCTTCTTGAAGTCCTCGTTGGTACCGAGGCGGGTGTCGATGCGCTTGAAGT
>CAMVIL010000285.1 GCA_947167535.1 uncultured Ruminococcus sp.
GCCCCCCGGGGCAAGAATGAGCGGCGCACTGTCGGGTCTTAGTATGGCGGAGTACTTCCGCGACGAGGAAGGTCAGGACGTTCTGCTCTTTATAGATAACATTTACAGATTCACTCAGGCAGGTTCCGAGGTTTCGGCTCTGCTGGGAAGAATGCCTTCGGCAGTTGGTTATCAGCCTACTCTTGCTACCGAGATGGGCGCTCTTCAGGAGCGTATCACTTCCACCAAGAAGGGTTCTATCACTTCCGTTCAGGCAGTTTACGTCCCCGCGGACGACCTTACCGACCCCGCTCCTGCCACCACATTCGCTCACCTCGACGCTACCACCGTACTGTCGAGAAGCATCGCTTCGCAGGGTATCTACCCCGTAGTTGACCCGCTGGAATCCACCAGCCGTATACTCACTCCCGAGATAGTCGGCGAGGAGCACTACAACACCGCAAAGGAAGTTCAGCGCATACTCCAGCGCTATCAGGAGCTTATGGATATCATCGCCATCATGGGTATGGATGAGCTTTCCGACGAAGATAAGCTGCTTGTTCAGCGCGCGCGTAAGATACAGAGATTCCTGTCCCAGCCCTTCCACGTATCCGAGAAGTTCACGGGTATCGAGGGTACCTACGTGCCTCTTTCCGAGACCATCCGCGGCTTTAAGGAGATCTGCGAGGGCAAGCATGACGACCTGCCCGAGTCGGCGTTCCTGTTCGCGGGCACCATCGAGGAAGCTGTGGAGCGCGGAAAGGCGGAAGAACAGTGAACACCTTTAAACTTACCGTAGCGACCAGCGCGGGCAAGGCTTACGAGGGAGAAGCTCAGAGCGTTTCCATGCGCGGAGCCAACGGCGATTTCATGATACTCCCCGATCACGCCCCCTTCATGACACTGGTCAAGCCCAGCCGTGTGGTGATAACCGACGCCGAGGGCAGCGAGCTTTCGGGCGAGTGCGACGGCGGAGTTTTCCAGACCGCAGGCAACGAGGCTACGCTGCTGACGGGAAAGATCGAGCTTGCGTGAAAAATCCTCGCGGGTACTTGACAGATCTGAAAATATAGTGTATAATATATATAACCACGAATGTTGTGATGTTCATGAGGACACACAAGCGAACCGCCCGGGAGTTGCAGCTCCCGGGCGTTTCTTTTTGGGATATTGTCGGACTACTTCCTGTCTATCCACTTGCATATGTAGTAACCGACTACACTTGCCATGACAGAAATTACGAATGTTATGATGTGTATCATGAGTTCCACCTCCTCCCTGACGGAAGAAGCTGACAGTAGTATTTTACCATGAAAAGCAAAAATGTCAAACACGTACTCCGCATTGTAACCAATTCTGCGCTCCCGCAGATTCTGTAATATGGGCCGCAAGCGAAAGCGAAGGTTCAAATACAGGTAAAGGAGAGATTGCTATGTGTGGAAATAACAGCTGGTGGATCATCATCATCGTTCTGCTCATCGTATGCTGCAACGGCTGCGGCTGCGACAACAACAACGGCTGCGGTTGTGGCTGCGGCTGCAACTGATCTTACGGTCGGTGAATGAAGAAAGGACTCGGGCGACCGAGTCCTTTTCTTTGTCTTTAGCAGCTCTGCTGTGAGAACTTCTGTTTTACGCCGTCGATGGCGTTCTGCTGTACCTGCTGCATAGGGTACCAGCCTTTGTCGGACATTCTGGAGTAGATGCTGTCCTGCATACCCAGCGCGCTGTTGAGTGCAGTGCTGAATACGTTGTGGACACTGTCCGTCGCCGATTCTATCGCTCCGTGCATATAAAGGTCGCAGGCGCCCTTTTCGAGCATGAGCAGGTTTTCCATAAGATTTCTGTCGTCCATGATACTGCCTCCTTACATCAGCCCAGCAGGCTGTAGAACTTGCCGAACATCAGCTTGTGATTTTCCGCCAGCTGAGAGACGAAGTTTTTGAGCTCTCCGTCCTGAAGCTGGCTTGCGGTCTCGCAGCACTTCTGCTGAAAATACTGCTCGTGCCCGAGCGCGTCCTCGATATAGAGTAATTCTTTGTTGGTCACTTGTACCACTCCTTTCTGCAAGTTTAGTATGGACGGATCTTCCGAGTCTATGCAGGCGGAAAAGAAAAAGGGGTGCATAAAAGAACCCCATGCCGAAAAACTATTCCTCTTTGTCCTCGCATTCTTTTTTGTCCGCGCTATCGCTCGGTTGCGCCTCGCTCGTGTGACAGGGACTTTTGGTCTGAGCCGCGGCATACGTTTGAGATATTTTTTTATTTTGCGACCTCTGTCGCAGTTCCAAAAGTGACATTTTCGTGAAAACCCTAGACATTTGACCGACTGTGTGCTATAATAATTGTGTATATGCATTGGAGGTCAAAAGCACATGAGCAATACTGTAAAGAAAGAGAATATCCGTAATTTCTGCATAATCGCACATATAGACCACGGCAAGTCCACACTCGCCGACCGTATCCTCGAGCTTACCGAGACGGTGGCGCTCCGCGATATGGAGAACCAGCTGCTGGACAACATGGACATCGAGCGTGAGCGCGGTATCACCATCAAGGCGCGCGCCGTCCGCCTCAACTACCATTCCGACGACGGTGAGGAC
>CAMVIL010000286.1 GCA_947167535.1 uncultured Ruminococcus sp.
GTCTCATATATAGGGAGCAAATGCTCCCGGCAAAATCCTACGAGGCGCTCGGGTCGCTCCCCAGCGTTGCCCTATCCTCCGTCGCAGGCAAAAGCCCTTGGGTTAAAATGGGTAAGGAGCGTTCGGACAGGACGAACAGATATAGCCGTCACTGTAATGCAGTTCGTGTCTGTCAAGAATATCAAGGATCTCCAAAGTAAGGTCGTGCCGGCTTATCTTTTTGGGATCATCGTCTTCGGTAAGCATTTGATAATACTCAAATACCTCTCGCCTTGCTTTTGAAAGATCAAGCCTGCGTAGCAGCCAGATCAGTATTGCGTCATGCAGCAGTTCTTCTGTCATGAGCTTTTCACCCCTGTGACCTCGTTTTCAAGCACGATGTCCACCGACTTGCTGTCAATGCAGGTCTGCTTCATCTGCGAACCATAGATCAGGGATTGGGTACAGGCTCGGTTGATGGCGCGAGGGTTTCCGCCTGAGAAATCAAAGATAGACCGCATAGTCATCGGTAAATATCGGGGCGGTGTGTCCGGAACAGGTCAGCTGAGATTCGATGTATTTCTTCGTATCCGAAAAATCCATAGGCGTCAGAAAGCACTCAATGTCTATTCT
Source organism: uncultured Ruminococcus sp. (assembly GCA_947167535.1). Classification (GTDB taxonomy): domain Bacteria; phylum Bacillota; class Clostridia; order Oscillospirales; family Ruminococcaceae; genus YE71. Next base: position 613 of record CAMVIL010000286.1, read on the forward strand.
GCCGAGTATCGCACGGTACGCTGAAAGCTTCAGCTTGTCCCAAAGTTCCGTCTGTCCCGAAAGGATAAGTGAAACGGGGTTTTCCGAATCCATGCGGTAGTTGAGCAGAAATCGTGCTTCTTCAAGCATTTCTTTGTCCAAAAGATGTGCCTCATCAATTATGACAACAACTTTTCGGTTCTGCATACTTCGCATTATCTCAATGCTGGTGTGGATAGACGCCTTGCAGCCGAACATACCAAGGGTGTAGTAGTAAAAACTGCGCGGTTTCAGCCTTGAATCGGAAATATATATCACCATGTATTTATCCTCCGGCAGCCTGTCTTTAAGGTGCCGCAGAGTGCTGGTCTTACCTGTGCCGGGTTCTCCCACAAGAAGTGTAAACTTCTGATGTATGGCTGTGTATTCAAGCCTGTCGAGTATCTCGGCATTCTGATGAGTTTTGCAAAGCATATCTGTAGGTATGCTTCGGGTGAACGGTGTGTGCTTCATTTCGTAGAACATCTCATACATCTAGCAATAAGCAAAGCGTTTGCGATCACCTGCCAATGCACTTGAATACGAGATAACAGCCCTGCGCTCCCTTTCGTCAGCTGTCTTGCTGACAGCGTCAAGCAGCCTCGAAGAATCTGTCTGAATACGCTCGATCTTTGCGCGAGTCGGCTTCTTTGCAACATGAGTGCCGACCTTCGCAGGCTCGGCATAGAAAGGCTCGTGGTTCTTAGGCTCAATACGCACCTTAGCGATGTTCTGAGGGTCATAGACTACATCTACCGTCTGACCTGCGTACAGGATACCAACATCATAGTCTTTGCCCATAAAGCTGATGCATCCGGTGGCGCGAACTTGTTCGTGCGGTTCACCTTTCGGGTCTCACAGTGAAGAAAAGCGCTTGCAAGTATCGCTTCATCTGGATAGTACAGCGGCATGGAATCGCTCTTGAACGCAGTCTCGGGAGTAATGCCCAGAGCGCTGTGAACCTTGTTATGGTAGCATTCCGAGAGCCAGGCATTAAACAGCCTGTTGAGCTCTTCAATGCTTTCGGGAGGATTCAGCCCTATCTCGTCGATAAACGAATCGACGGTATGATTGAAGCGCTCCTGCTTGCCCTTACCCTGCGGATTGCGGGGCTTGGCGTACAGCAGACGGATGCCGAGCAGACCGCAGGCACGCTTCATCCAGTGGGTGCGGTACTGTGAGCCGTTGTCGAAGTAGATACGGCGGGGAGCACCGTATTTCTGTATGCCCTTTTTCAGCGTGTCCTCCACGATAGTCTGCTCCATATCGCCGTAGAACTGTGCGTGGATTATGTAACGGGTGGCGTCATCGATAAGGCAGGACATATACGTCGGCTGAACCTTGCCGTCGATTTTCAAAGTAGGACCGTACTTGATATCCCCCTGCCAGAGATCACAGCGGTGAACTCTGGCAAAGCGCTGTGAAGCATAGCCGTTGTCCTGATACATCTTCATCATAGAGGTCGAATATCCCATCTTTGCAATTGCTTTTTGCAAAGTGGAACGCTTCAGCACATCGGGTTCGACCTTTCCTTCAAGCTCAAGTATCTGAATAATGGTCGGTACGCTGCGGGACGGCATTTCGCGGCGCAGACGGATGGCTTCTGCAAGAATCTCCTTGGTGATGACCGGATTCTGCTCAGGGATTCTGCCCTTCGGTTCAAGCCCGTCGATGCCGGACTCGTTGTAAGCGTCAACATAGCGTTGAAGCGTTCTTGCAGAGACTTCACATTCCTCGGAGATCTCACGGCGTTTATCGTAGTAGCTTTCGGACAGCAAAGGAAGACTGAGCAGCGGCGCAATCATCACCATGCGCTGTTCAGCTATCTCTCTTGCCAGTTTCTTGTCTTTCATGCCCATAAAAGGCTCCTCCTTGTGTTATGATAGCTTTATCATAGCACAAAAAGCCCCG
>CAMVIL010000287.1 GCA_947167535.1 uncultured Ruminococcus sp.
CTTCGGGACAGTTTTTCAGCTCGATGACCAGGAACACCCGACCCCTCACGAGCTTCAGAACGTCGGTCAGCAGGGGAATGCGCTCGTCGCTGCCAAAGAGGCTGTACCGCCGCAGCTGCTCGCAGGTCAGGTCTCTGAGCTCCACCTGAGCGCCGCACATTCTCAGCAGATTGCTGTCGTGGAAGACTACCATGCGCCTGTCGGCGGTGAAGCGGACGTCCAGCTCGATGGCAAATCCGCGCTCCAGCGCCCGCTCAAATGCAGCCATAGAGTTCTCGGGCACTCCTGCCGATTCGTTGTGCAGCCCTCTCTGTCATTTGCTTTGTCTCCTTTTGTGTACAATTTTTTGTACATACAAAAGCAGCGGGCAACCGCCCGCCGTCTGTTTTATTTTCCGATAGCCTTTTCCAGCGCGATAGCCAGCTGGTCGGGACAGGAAGTCCCTCTGCCGTTGCAGTCGGTGTTGCGCAGAAGCTCGATGCCCTCTTCGGCAGGTCTGCCGGTCGCAAGCTTCGCCACGCCCTGAGTGTTGCCGCTGCAGCCGCCGACGAACTGCACGCTCTTGACGATGCCGTCCTCGACGTCTACATTTATCTGTCTGGAACAGACCCCTCTCGGGGTGAATGAGATCTTAGCCATATTTATTTTCCTTTACTGGTTGGCAGTCTTTTTGAGGGACTGCTTGTTTTTCTGTATCAGATCGAACAGTTTCGTGAGGTTCTCGTCGTCGGTGACGCAGCTGCCGATGTGGGTGCTCACCTGATTGTACAGGCCGTGGAAGTCCGAGCCGCCTGTCGCGATGAGGTCATGCTCGGCGCACTTTTTCCGAAGCAGAGCCCTCTGCTCCTCGTTTGCCGAGAAGTGGTCTACCTCGATGCCGTCAAGCTTGCCCATTTCGATGAGCTCGTCCAGCAGGTCGATGTTGCCGTAGCCGAACAGGAAGGGGTGTGCCATAACCGCCACGCCTCTTGAGGAGTGGATAAGGTCGAGGACGAAGTTGACGTCGGGGTACTCGCGTGTCACGAGGCACTCGCCGTTGGGGTAGGAGAACAGCCTGTCGTTGACCTCGCCGTAAAACTCGGTAGCGTAGCCGTAGTTGACAAGCGCCCTCATGATGTGCTGTTTGAATATGCTCTTTGAGCCCTTGGTGTACATTCTCACCGCGTCCTTGGGGATAGGATAGCGCTCCATGACCTTGTCGATCATGTCCTTTGCGCACTCTGTCCTGATGGAGCAGGATTTGAGGCAGAGCCCCTCGAGCCTGTCGGGCTTCTGGGGAGCGTAGCAGAGAATGTGTACCTTCTCGCCGCGGGTCTTGTCCCATGCGGAGAGCTCGACGGCGGGAATGACGTTTACGCCGTATCTGTCGCCGAGAATGTGTGCTCGGTTGGACGACGACAGCGTGTCGTGGTCTGTTATCGCGAGATAATCAAGCTCCATGCGTTTGGCCTGAAGTATTACTTCCTCAATGCCCATAGAGCCGTCGGACAATGTTGTATGACAATGAAGATCGCCTTTCATAAGCGCCGCCTCCGTTTGTTTTAAAAATCAGTTCTACTATTATATCATTAAATGCGACAAATTTCAACAATATTGTTCAAAAAACAGTTCCTCGGATAAAATAATTGTGAGGAAAAACAAACATAGAAGTATACTTTTGTGAATAATGCAGATGAGCAGTCAGCGCAACTGGATATACTCTGGAAAAAACTTGTCGACGAACCATACTTTTCCGACGGTGAAGCTCCTGCCGTTGAGAGCCTGAAGTGAACCCGCGTCGGTGGTGAAGTCGAAGGTCAGCCGATGGGAGCACAGCGCCTGCGTTTTTATATTGTATGCGCGGTTGACGGAGTTTATTCCGTACTTGCCGTCCCCCAGCAGAGGATAGCCCTCGTGGGCGAGGTGGGCGCGTATCTGGTGGGTGCGCCCCGTGATGAGGTCGACCTCCAGCAGAGCTAGTCCGTCTTTCCTGTTCTCGGCGAGAACGGTGTACTCGGTTATCATCGTCTTGGTGAAATCGCGTGGCTTGTCGTAGACCTGCACCGTCTTGGTCTTCTCGTCGCGGGCGTGGTATGCCGTCAGCCGTGCTTTTTTTCGCTCGGGAATTCCTACCGTCACGCAGAGGTAGGTCTTGTGGAGCTCTCGGTCGCGTATCTTCTGGTTCATCACCCGCAGAGCCTCGGCGGTCTTGGCGCAGATGACGATTCCCTGAGTGTTGCGGTCTATGCGGTTGCAGAGAGCGGGAGTGAAGCTCTGCTCCTTTGCGGGGTCGTACTCCCCCTTGTCGCAGAGGTAGTGGAGCACCCGCCCGATGAGGGTGTCCGCGCCGCCGCTCTCGTCCTCGTGGACTACCAGCCCCGAGGGCTTGTCACACAGCAGGATATTCCCGTCCTCGTAGATGACATCTACCCGCGCGGGCGCCGCCATGAAGCTCAGCTCGTCGGAAGCCCTGGCGAAGAACTCGTCGTTGATGTACATGGTGATGACGTCCCCCTCGCAGAGCTTCGCCGCGATATCGAGCCGCTTTCCGTTGAGCTTT
>CAMVIL010000288.1 GCA_947167535.1 uncultured Ruminococcus sp.
ATATATTTCCAACTGTCCTAAAATACCGACTGTAACCATTCTGTAACGGAATAAGTCAGAAAACGGCCGTTAAAATCCCGCATAACAGCGAAATAGTTTCGTAAAATACTAAAATTACTAACATTTTTTTACTTGACATTTAATTTATAGGGTGCTATAATAGGATATCATATAAAGTGTTTTTGCGCACATATCCGACTTTTTACGTCAGGATCATGCGTCGCGTTAAGAACAAGGGTACGGAACAGTTCTATGGGAGAATCTTTAAAACCATCAAATATAGCCGAACGGATCAGAAAAACGATCAACCGACTCAGCTTCACACAGATACTTGTACTGGGATATCTGGGGCTGGTTCTTGTCAGCGCGGTGATACTGGTCTTACCGATCAGCTCGCGCAGCGGCGAGATCACTCCGATCGGCGAATGTATCTTTATGACTACTTCAGCGCTCAGCGGAACGGGGCTCGTGCTTTACGATACTTACAGCCACTGGTCATTCTTCGGTCAGTTCATAATCCTGATCGTGATACAGGTCGGCGGTATAGGATTTATGTCCATGACCGTCTTTGCGCTGTCTTTCACGAACAAGAAGATCAGCCTCAGACAGCGTGTGACGATGCGCGAATCGGTCTCCAGCATAAGCGGCGGAGGTGTCGTCAAAAGCGCTCGCTTTATTTTAAACGGCACGATCCTTGTAGAGACCATAGGAGCTGCGATACTCTGCTTTTTCTATATCCCGCGCTGCGGAGTCGGAAAGGGCATATTCTTTTCCTTCTTCCATTCGATATCGGCGTTCTGCACTGCGGGTATCGACCTGATGGGATACTTTGAGCCGGGCAGCTCGCTCTGTACCGCTTACGACAACTTGGTTGTGAATCTCACACTGATAATACTGCTGAACATCGGCGGTATCGGCTTCATCGCCTGGGATGATATCGTCCACAACAAGTGGCACTTCAAGAAATACAGGCTGCAAAGCAAGATAGTTCTGATGATAACCCTCATCTTCTATATAGCGGCAACGCTTATAACGCTGCTGCTCGAATGGAACGACGGTCTCGGGTTTGCCGACGGCGCGGGCGACAAGGTACTTGTGACCTCGATGCTCGTCACATCCGGCAGAGATGCAGGTTTCGCTCCGCTGGTCGTAAACACCCTCAAACCCGCTACCATCATGCTGCTTCTGGTGCTGATGTTCGTCGGCGGCGCACCCGGGTCAACCGCCTGCGGTATCAAGACGACTACGTTTACGGTCATGGTGCTCACCATCGTCAGCGTTTTCCGCAAGCGCAAGAACGTCGAGTGCTTCGGCAGACGAATAGACGACGGCACGGTACGCAACTCCTGCTGCGTTATCACGCTTTATCTCGCGGTGGTCATTCTTTCGGCTATCATGATCTGCGGCATTGACGATCAGCAGCTGACGCCCGTGGTATTCGAGATAGTCTCGGCAATAAGCTCCTGCGGGCTTTCAATGGGCATCACAGCAGATCTCTCGGAGGTCTCGCACACGATACTTACCGCCATAATGTTCTTTGGACGTATCGGCGGCATCACATTTATTGTTTCGCTGACCCACAGCAACACCAAGATAAAATCTCAGCTTCCCGAAGAAAAGATCATGGTAGGCTGATAATCGTATCGGAGGTCAATAACAATGGCACGTTCATTTCTTATAATAGGTCTTGGACGATTCGGAAAACACATGGCAAAGACTCTTACTCAGCAGGGCAGCGAGGTGCTTGCCATAGACATCAACGAGGACAGAGTAAACGCTTCGCTTAAATACGTCACCGACGCTCAGATAGGCGATGCTACCGACCCTCAGTTTGTCGAGGAGCTGGGCGTCAACAACTTCGACGTCTGCATCGTGGCTATCGGCGACAACTTCCAGAGCTCGCTGGAGACCACCTGTCTTCTCAAGGAAAAGGGCGCCACCTACGTTTTCGCCCGCGCGAACCGCGATATCCACAAGAAATTCCTGCTCCGCAACGGCGCCGACGAAGTCATCTACGCCGAGCGCGAGACCGCCGAGCGCTTCGCTATGAGATTCAGCTCCGAGAGGATATTCGAGTCGAGCAAGCGCCCGGCGGAGTACGCGATCTTTGAGGTCTCGGTGCCCGAAAGCTGGATCGGCAAGACGATCATCGAGAAAAACGTCCGCCAGAAGTACAACATCAACGTACTGGCGCTCAAACTCGGCTCCACATTCAACGCACTCCCCAGCCCCGACTACCGCTTTACAGGCGACGAGAAGATGCTGGTCATGGGAACCAAAGAGAGCATCAGGAAGATGACGAAGTAACAGTTCGCCGTCCACAATTACATATGCTTTATAGCGCTGTCCCTGCAATAGTGGGGGCGGCGTTTTTTTGCTTCTTTTGCCCGAAAATATTGACAGTTTTGCCTAGAGATGGTATAATTATTATGAATATATTACCAACAGAAATGAGGTATATGCCATGAACGAACAGATAAAGCTGCAATGCTCCTGCCTTGACAAGCTGAGCCTTGCGATAC
>CAMVIL010000289.1 GCA_947167535.1 uncultured Ruminococcus sp.
CATTCTTGCCTGCAAGCAGTTCCTGCATTCAGAGGTGCTGTCCTCGGTGCATATCTTGTTGTCGTAGAGCATATATTTCTTCCTCACCGCAGTTGGCGAGAGGTTAGGCATGATGACATTGGCACCTGCCAGTACGCCCTCTTCGCGCCCCCGCGGCTTTATCGTACCCAGCGCCGTGGTGGCGGGGAGCAGCACGTTCGGCAGCATTATCCTGCACAGGCTCAGCAGCATGAGCGTCAGCTCGTAGCTGCCCTTCGGCTCGTCGCGGAAGGGAGTGTCCTTGTGGGGGAGAAAGGGACCTATTCCTATCATCTGCGGCTTGAACTCCGAGAAGAATATCATGTCGTCCGCCAGACATTCGCTCGTCTGGAACGGCGAGCCGACCATTATTCCCGCACCCGTCTGGAAGCCCAGCTCCTTCAGCTGCTTCAGACAGTTCATGCGGTGGTCGTAGGACATCTCAGCGGGGTGGAGCTTGCCGTAGTGCTTCCTGTTGGCGGTCTCGTGGCGGAGCAGATATCTGTCCGCACCCGCCTCTTTGAGGAGCTTGTACTCCTCGTATTCCAGCTCGCCTACTGAAAGCGTCACAGCGCAGTCGGGGTAGCTTTCCTTGATGCGGCGAACCAGCTTGGCCAGCCGCTCGGCACTCCATGCGCCGTCCTCGCCGCTTTGCAGTACAAATGTGCGAAATCCCGTCTCGTAGCCTTCGGCACAGCATTCCATGATGTCCTGCTCGTCCAGCCTGTACCGCTGAGCGCACTGATTGGAGCGTCTTATCCCGCAGTAATAGCAGTCGTTCTTACAGACGTTCGAGAACTCCACAATACCTCTTATGAATATCTTCTTTCCGTATTTTTCGAGGCTGAGATTCCGCGCGATGTCGGCGGCGTATGCTCTGTCCTCGTCGGTGTAATTCTCGAAAAGGTATATCCACTCGTCCTTGCCGAGGGTCTTGTTTTCGTTGAGCTTGTCTATCAGCTGTTTTGTGTTCATATTGATTCTCCTAACCGTCAGAGGTAATAAAAAAGGCAGTCTGTCTTTCCCGAAAAAAGATAGACTGCCCCTTGAAAACATAAGACGGCATATCCATCTTGCTTTCACCTCAATCAAATGATTTCGGCGTCAGGAGACAATACTCTGTATTCTGTTGTCAGCCCGTCCGGCTTGTTCAGGCGGTCCGGACTGAATGATATTCGTGATTTAAGCGGGAGCGGTGACCGTTTTGACCTCAACTCCGTCAAGCCTGCCGATCCTGCCCGCTAAGGTGTTTATCTTGTCCTGCGGGGCGTCGAGAACTACGGTGATGATGTTCAGATCCTTCTGTCGGTAGGGAAGTCCCATCCTGCCGATGATGCAGTCCGCGTACTCGTGGAGCAGATCATTGAGCTCGTCGGTGTGCTTGTTGTCGGTGACGATTATCGCAAGTACAGCTACTCTGGTGTCCATAGCCAAAACTCCTTTCGGTGATCGGTCGGTCAAACAGTTGCTACAGCCTACTTATTTATATATTATACCATTTTGCTCACAAAAAGTCAAGAGCATTCGGATCAAAACGTCGCTCGATCACCAATTGTACAAAACGCACAAATTATTCAGTTTTCTTGCGAGTTTTTTTTACACTTTAAATGCAAAATAAAAATAAAAAAAGTGATTTTATTCTTGCAATTACTAAAAATATATGTTATAATATTATAGAAAGTATATTTCATTACATTTGTATATGATTGCTCAGGTCTGTCAGCCCCGATTTTTATGTCAGGCTTTTTCGTGCGCGGCTTGCGCCGAGGCTCCCGACCGGCAAACGAAAATATATTCTGGGAGGAAAGATACTTATGACATATATGCTCAACAGTATTGATGAAGCGATCGACGGCAAATATCTCGTAACACAGTCTGTTAAGGATCAGGCGCCTGTTGCTACGCTGGTACATATCATGGATGCATGGGAGGATAACAACGGCGCAGTAGTTGTTGACTATCGTTCCACCGATAACGGCGCAAGCTATGTTATCAAGCTGCCCGATCTTAACCACTTCTATAAGTGGGCTAGACCTGATACTTTTATAGCTCGTTACTATGAAAACTTCTCCAAGAAGGAGATCAATAATTACATAAAGATGAGCAACCGCACTTTCGTTAATTTTGCGCTGCCCATTATTATCGCTTGCATTATTCTGCTCTTCATAATCTTCCACAAGAAGATCGTGCTGGCTATCATATGCTCGCTTGTTGCTGCTGTAGTTGTGTTCGCAATTTTCAGAAAGCTCAAGTCCAGCGTAAAGCTGAAGATGTACCAAAAAGTCAGTGGAAAATGGGGCATCGAGTTCAAATAACTCACCCTCTAAAACACAACAACCACCGCCATCTACTCCGATGGCGGTTCTTTTTTTGACCGGAGTCCAAAAAGAGACCGAAGCTGGTCGAGGGGCGGGCATAGGCTGCGGCGCCCGACGAAACGGCTTCGGTCTCTGTGACAGCTCGCTGCGGAGCTGGTTGTTATCTGTATCTGTTGTTGTTCTTGG
>CAMVIL010000290.1 GCA_947167535.1 uncultured Ruminococcus sp.
GTGAAGACCTCTCAGGTATTCGTCCATCGCCTCGGCGACCTGCTTGGAGTAGTTGACCGCCTCGACTACCGTTCTGGCGCCGCGGACAACATCTCCCGCCGCGAAGATGCCGTCGCGGGTGGTCTTGCCGTAGGTGTTGGTGACCAGCAGTCCCCTGTCGGTAACATCAAGCCCTGTTGTGGTGGACACTATCCTGTCGCGGGGGCCCTGAGACACTGCGATGATAGTCGAGCTTGCGGGATAGAGCTTCTCCGAGCCCTCTATGCGGCGCTTGCTGCCGTCCCCGAGCTTCTCGACGCTCACGAAGATGGTTCCCTCTTCGGTTATCTCAACGGGTTCGACTCCCGTCACGAACTCAACGCCGTCGTACTTTGCATACTCTATCTCGGTTACGCTTGCCGCCAGCTTGTCGGAACGTGCAAACACCGTGACCTTGCGGCACCCGTGACGCAGAGCCGTCCGCGCGACGTCCATAGCCGAGTTGCCGGCGCCGATTATGTTGAGACTGTCCCCCAGCGTGTAGATGTCGGGGTTTGTCAGATAGTTTATCGCAAAGTGTGCGTTGCCGAGGCTCTCGCCCTTTATGTGGAGCGTGTTGGGTTTCCAGACGCCGGTGCCGATGAATATCGCCTTGTAGCCGTCGCGGAACAGGTCGTCTATGGTGATGGTGGTGCCGATGGAAGTGTTCGGACGTATCTTTATCCCGAGGGAGAGCATCAGCGTTTTGTATCTCTCGAGAAGCTGTTTCGGCAGACGGAACTCCGGGATACCATAGCGGAGGACTCCGCCGATCTTCTCTCTGGATTCAAACACCGTGATGCTGTAACCCTTCCGTGCCAGGAGTATCGCTATCGTGATGCCCGCAGGACCTGCGCCTATAACGCCTACGTGTATGCCGTTTTTCTTTATCTCTCCCATATCGAGCTTTTCAAAATAGGCGTCGCTTATGTAGTTTTCGATGTCGCTGAAATGCACGGGAGAACCTTTTCTGCCCAGCACGCAGTTGCCCTCGCACTGGTTGTCGTGATTGCAGATCAGCGAGCAGATCACGCTCAGCGGGTTGTTCTCGAAAAGCATACTTCCCGCCTTGTCGATGTCTCCGTCGAGAAACGTGCGGATAACGTCGGGGATCTCGGTGCTGATGGGACAGCCCTTTCTGCAGGAGGGATTCTTGCACCCCAGACAGCGCCGTGCCTCGCTTATGATGTTGAATGCCATAGCCTAACGCTCCTTTCTTTTCTGCGCCACGTAATTCTTGGGAGAGCATCCGTAGTATCTCTTGAACACTCTGGAAAAATACAGCGAATCCGAATACCCGCAGACAAATGCGATCTCGGAGATGTTCTGATCGAGATTTTCCGTTGAGCAGAGCAGTTTCTCAGCCATCTGGAGTCTGAGCCCTGTCAGGTAATCGTGGGGAGTCATTCCCATCTCGCTTTTGAAAAGCTTCCTCAGATAATCGTAGCTGAAAGGTATCGAATGAAGATACTTGTCGAGCTTGTAACTGCAGTCGCTGAAATTCTGCATGATGTTGTTCTTTATCTCATCCACTATGCCGCGCACAGGCTTTACGTGGCGGAAAGCTGTGACGTAGCTTACGATCAGACTCCCCTGCGCTTCCAGAACCAGCTGTTTGCCCTCTATCTCGCTGTTGAAGAAATAGAAGGAATCCCGAAACGCGTTGAGTATGTGACCCTCGCTGTCGTCAGAGATCATAAAGGGCTCCTTGAAGCGGAAGGTGGCGTCTGCGATGTGCAGGTGGATATTGGTGAAGCCCTCATCGCTGACGTTGGAGTGAGGGATAAGCGGGGGTATTATCACAAGGTCGCCGACTCCGTATTTTATCACCTTGTCTCCGAACTCAAACTGTCCCTGCCCGCTGGTGCAGTAAACGAGCTCCCACTCGGAATGGGAGTGATGCTTGGTCGAAAAGGTTATGAGGTGTTTCCCCGCGTATATGATGCTGTTCATCGTGATCCCCCTTTGTATGTGATCTGTGCAGTTTTATCCGAAGTACCCGAGAAGAGCCTTCTTTTCGGTCTCGCTGAGTATCCTGCTCCACGGAACTCTTCCTGCGGGCTTTCTGCCGTATTCCGCAAAGCGTGCGGTCTTGTCCCGACCCGAGTCGTTCCAGCTGTCAAAGCCCTGCGGCGAGATGTGTCTTCCGTAGCCGCAGTCGATGAAGGAGCACTTCCCGTGATCGCGCCACGGACGTGCAAGGTACACCGAGCCCGACGGCACCCTGCCGTCGCAGGTAAATCTGCACCTGTCGAAGACAAAGCCTATCTTCTGCTGGTAGCCGTGAGCGGGTGCTACAGCGAAACCCTCACCGCGCACATCGTAGACCGAGCGTATCTCGCAGTTCTCGAACAGTGCGCTCCCGCAGCCGAAGATGAAATCCACATTTCCCGCGATAAAGCAGTCCCTGAACACCTGCCGCATATTCCCGCCCGTCCGCAGAGGATCCTTCAGGAAGCCGTAGTACCTCACGATAAGATCAGGCGG
>CAMVIL010000291.1 GCA_947167535.1 uncultured Ruminococcus sp.
GTACAGAGACTCAGCGTCAGCCTGTACCTTCCAGTCGCACATGTTAGGAGTCTGCTTGAAAGCAGGGCCGTCAGCGATGAGGTCTTCTCTTACGATAACGATCTGAACTCCGGAAGGTCCAACGTTCTTCTGAACGCCGCCGTAGAGAACGCCGTACTTGGTAACGTCAACAGGCTCGGAGAGGAAGCAGGAAGAAAGGTCTGCTACCAGCTCGTGACCCTTGGTGTTCGGGAGAGTCCAGAACTTGGTGCCGTAGATGGTGTTGTTCTCGCAGATGTAAACATAGTCTGCATCCTCGGGGATATCGAGGTCGGAACAATCGGGGATATAGGAGAAGGTCTTGTCAGCAGAGGAAGCAACCTTTACTACCTCGCCGTACTTCTCAGCCTCAGCAGCAGCCTTCTTAGCCCACTGACCGGTGATGATATAAGCAGCCTTGCCGTTCTTCATCAGGTTCATAGGAACCTCAGCGAATACCAGCGATGCGCCGCCCTGCAGGAAGATGACCTTGTAGTTGTCGGGGATGTTCATCAGCTCTCTGAGATCCTTCTCAGCTTCCTTGATGATGTCATCGTAAGCCTTGGAACGGTGAGACATCTCCATTACCGACATTCCTGTGCCCTTATAATCGAGCATCTCGTCTGCTGCTTCCTTGAGCACTTCCTCGGGAAGTACTGCGGGACCTGCGCTAAAGTTATACACTCTGCCCATTGTAAAAACCTCCGTTTTTAAAAATGATGATTTAAGTAATTTCGACAGCCGCCAAAGCGGTCTGTCATGAATATTTCCGCGTCGAAACTTGCAGAAATACACGATACACTATTATTATATTACTTTTCTCCGCCAAAGTCAAGTACTTTTCATGCCCAAAATAAAAATTTGCGGAAAAATTTAAGTTTTTTTCGTTTTCACTTGAAAAACTCTTGCAGGTGTGATATAATAATCTAATAAGCGCCTGTTAACGGCTGAAAAGTGATAACAGCGTGAAAACCCGCACTTTTCAAGGGTTTCAGGGCGCACAGGACGGCATTTTGCAGGGAAAAGAACATCTTCCTGCAAATCCGGCTTTGCTGAAAGGACGGTGCTCGCCACGACATTTAAAAATTTAACGGCTGCCGCGGCGGCTCTTGCATTTTCTTTCATGACAGGCTGCACGGGAGTCAATCTTTCGGTGGAAAGCCTGCTGGCAGCTCCCAAGCTCACCGAGGAACAGTCGCTGATACACGAGGCGCTCATCTCCGCCGTGGGCAGGAACATCACCCTCAAATACCCCAGAAGCGGCTCCAACCGCTCCGCTTACGTTATAGCTAACGTGGACAGCGAACCTACCGAGGAAGCGCTGGTCTTCTACGAATACTCGGGCGCCGAGAATGAGGGCGTGCGGGTCAACCTGCTGGACCGCCGCGATGACGGCAGCTGGTACTCCGTCAAAGAGCTGGCGGGCATCGGCACTGAGGTGGACAAAGTCGTCATAACCTCCGCCGACAGCAAGAGCAAGCACGATATCCTCGTGGGATATCAGGGCGTGACGGGAGACAACACCCTCGAGATATACACCTACTCGGGAGACAGCTTCCAGCGCATCGGCACCGACAGCTATTCCCTGCTGGAAGCTACCGACATAAACTCCGACGGCTCGGAAGAACTGGTGACGATACAGCGCACCGAAGACCCCGACACCGCCGCAGTCACCGCCAAGGCTTTTCTGCTCAGGATAGAGGGCGGCGAGATAATAAAAGACGACGGCATAGATATGTGCCCCGGGATAATCTCCTACCCCGCCGCACACACGGGCAAGCTCCCCAACGGCGACCCCGCCGTATACGTTGACGGACTCACCGCCGACGGAACGCTCATCACCGAGATAGTGTACTTCCGCTACTCGGCGCTTCAGGACCCCATGCAGCTGAGAAGTGACAAGCTTCTGCCGCTGTGCATGAGACCCGCGGGTTACAGCTGTGCCGACATCGACGGCGACGGAGTCTACGAGATACCTTCCGTCAAGCCGATGCTGGGCTATGAGGATGCAGTCACCGAGGAGCAGGTGATGCAGACGACATGGAGCGTCTACGAGGATTTCTATACGCTCGCACCGAAGCTGACGGGCTACTACTCTGTGACCGACGGTTACACGGTAGCATTTCCATCGCGGTGGAACGACATGGTCACCGTCAAGACAGATTCCGACACGGACGAGACGGTCTTTTATAAATACGAAGGCAACATCAACAGCGACATGGCTGAGCTTATGCGGATAAAAGCCGTGACGCGTGAGGAGACAGAGAAGTTCCTGCACGACGGGTATCAGCTGATAGATACGGTGGGGCAGTTGGACTATATAGTAAAGCTGCCGACGAATAAGCGTGAGCCGTTGATATTGACGATAGATGAGGTGCAGAACAGTTTCTACGCAGCAGGCGCGGGATATTAACGCACAACTGAGGGCAATAAAGCGGATCCAACCGCGCGAGGTTGGCGAGGGCTGCAAACGCGCTGCGCG